>JBATDO010000136.1:0-2582 GCA_049663505.1 Sphingorhabdus sp. | reverse complement strand
GGTCCGGTGGATCCAACAGGCTGGATCGCAAATTGTACCTTTACCGCCCCAGCCCGGGCAAATCGAAGCGTCACAGGCAGTTTTGTTCCACGCACCAAGGGTTTCTTGAGACCCATGAACATGACATGCAGGCTTCCAGGCTTCAGCTCGACGGTCTGGCCAGCTGGGATGGCAATGCCGTCTTTCAACTGGCGCATCTGCATGACGCCATTGTTCATGCTCATCGTATGCACCTGGACCTCTGCCGAAGCATTCGAAGTGGCTGAAACCAGGCGGTCATCCGCCTTGCCATTATTGGTGATTTTCATGAAGCCGCCTCCGACAACTTGTCCTTTGGCTGTCTCGCGGGCCCATGGATGACTTATTGTAAGACTACCTGCCTTGAAATTGTGCGCCATGAGCGGTGTGGCAATAGCGAGCACGAGACAGGCGAAGCTGACACGGTGGATAGTGGAATTCATGATTGGATCTCCAGGAAATGGGAACAAGACAGCACTAGTGCGACGTGAGATGCTGATTGGACGGATGGACTTGGTGTGCGCGCGTGAAGGGCTGCGTCACCGGCACGAAAGACAAAGCACAAGAAGACCGCGAGCCAGGTTCGCCTTCGAAATCGGCGCAACCGAAGCGCATTGTTGTGGTCGAGATTGAGAATCGCCATGGTCACAGCCCCCGCGATTGCGCGAGCGCTGCGGAGATAAACGGGGCAAGGGCTCGGCGCTCGTCAAGGCTAAGAGTTGAACCAAACTCGATGCGGTCATTTCGGTTGTTGAGAAACAACCTCAGCTCCAGTGGATGGCGCTGGATCGTGTCTAACCGAACCCAAAAGGATGACTGTTCAAAGCGCTCACCCGAGCTACTCATGTAACGAAGTTGGCCGCCTGCCAATTCCAGGGTTTCAGACATTGGAGCGCTTTTTTGATGAAATTCCAGCGCCAAAACCAATGAACCCATCACACCGAGCGAAAACACAGGCACCAGCCAATATCCCTTGATTGCTGGGACGACCGATGTGAGCATGAGCAAGGCAAGCATCATGCTGAGGGCAGCCCGACCCTCTTGGGGAAAGTGGGAGCGATTTTGGCGCATTTGCACAACGATATCGTTGCAACTGGTGAGCCCGAAACTTGGCATTTCGTTGATCTGGTCAACACGATGATGCCAAGGTCGTTCTTGCGAACGACGAATGATCTCGTACATTTTGAAAACTCCGGCTGCGCCGGATTAGTCACGCAAAGGCGTGAAAACCGGCATTATCCTACAAATCAGGTTAGATTTTCAGATGGCAGCCGGTGGACCGCGCAGCGGTGGCCGAAGATAGCTTGCCCGGTAAAATGGTGCAATCTGGACAGACGCCAGGCCGATCGCAATGATAAACAAGAGAGCAAGCGCAAGAAGCGGCGCATCGGCGCCCGACAACGAAGCCATGGACAGCGCAGAATATGCGCATGGGGTATCCGATTTTCCGTGGGAGCTCGTATCGCCCTGCGGATTGCCATCCATTTGGACGACAATCTGCCTTGTTACCATCGCGCCAGAACCGTCCGCACAAAGCTGGACGGTGAGAACCTTCGACATATTGTTGAGCATGTAACCACTGGGCACCAGCGCCTTGATGCACAGCGCAATTACCACCAACATCATGGCAAGGTTGCGATGATCACGAATCAAGGCACGAATTGGGTTCACTTGGTTCCGCCCTTAGGCGCGCTCTGGCGATTTGTCATCCCCACCAACGGCATAAAGGGAATAGGCAAACATTCCATCCTTTGGCTGTTGCGATATTGCAGACGAGACTTGGGGTTACTTCGCTTCCATTGTTGCGACATGACACACGCCAGAGCCGTGTCGATATGGGCAGTTCGTAGGCTTTTACATGCCGCGACCTGATGCATTTCCTGTCCCATAACGCGCTGTTGCCCTGTGCCGCGATTCATTCGAGAGGCGAAGAGCATCAACCTTCGCTTTCAGACCGGCCACTTCCATCTCACACGACATGATTTCTGCGGTCGTTTCCTGCTGTCAAAGCGAAGGTGCGCGCCCAGTCCTTCTGCTGCTCATCTTGGAGAATGAGTTTGCCAGAGAAATATCCATTTTGGTCCAGCCGCGAATGCAGTGGTCGCACCCTGCAGTACTGGAGTTTTTTCATGGCGCGATGACATTCGAACCTATTTGCCAAACCAGCCACAGCCTTATGGCACTGGCAAGCCCGCAGGGTGTCGCCGATTCCAGGCGTTCAACATCAATGCGCGCGACAAGTGCGTTTACAGGAATCTCCAGTCGCTCCGCTGCGACTTTTAGCGCATCCCAGAACAGTGGCTCAAGGCTGATCGATGTCTGGTGACCAGCGATTGTCATGCTTCGCTTCACGGGTGGATGATATCTGCTGGGCTCGCTCATGTTGTCATCATTGCACCTGCAACTCTTTGCAAGATAGGGCCCATGTTACCCAATGGGCACCATCCCCGATGTCGAACCGCAATCATTGCGTCCCTCATCAATACATGTGTTGGCCACCATTGATCGAAAGTGTCGAACCCGTGATGAAGCCCGCATTGTCACTCGTCAGGAACTCGACGCCC
>JBATDO010000135.1:0-2742 GCA_049663505.1 Sphingorhabdus sp. | reverse complement strand
CCGATGCACCATAGGTCCGAGGCTGGTTCGGATAACCCGAGATTGAACCCGACTGCGCGACGCTTGGGAATATGGTCGTGATGTAGCGGGCATCGGTGAGATTGCGTCCCCACAGCGTCAATTGCAGGCCCATGTCGAGCTTGTAAGTGATCGATGCATTGAGCGCATTGACTTCGCGCTGATAACGCAAATTGGCAGGGTTGTCATCGAGAGCCACTTGAGCTTCATGATGGTAATCCGTGCTGACGACAATCTGGTCTGCGTTAGCCAATTCATGCGTATACGAGGCGCCCAACGTCATCGACAGTTCCGGGATGCCAGCTGGCTGGCGGCCAGATAGATCGCCATAGGCACTACCGACATAGCTGTCATATTTCGGATCCAGATAGGTGAAGTCTGCGTTCAGGCGCAGGCCATCCACCGGCTGTACAGTACCATCAAATTCGATGCCGAATGTCGACTGCTTGCCTGCATTGGTCAGAACGAAACCCGTTCCGATGAAGGCGTTGCCCTGAAAGCCCTTTATTGACTGGTCGAACACCGTCAGGTTGAAGGCCACGCGGTCCCACTTGGCCTTGATCCCAATTTCTTTGACCGTCGCATTTTCAGGATTGGCGTAACGCGTACCTGTGGTGAGGTTGTTAACGGCAAGTCCAGCTGAACGGATGGGGGAAGCGGCCGGCGCCGGGCTTTGGGCGGGGGACCCAGGAATGAAGTCTGCCGCAAATGGACGCGAGTCTATCGACAGGTTCCAAGATGTTGCCTTGAAACCTGTTCCATAGCTTGCGTAAAGATTGATGTTGTCTGTCGCTTCCCATGCAAGTCGAACTGAATAAGTCCACTTGCTGTCGTCGGTCTTGCCACTTTCGACAGCGTTCGGAATGTTCAGGAATGGCGGAATGAACTGCAATGGTCGCAAACCAAGAAAGGGATTGAACGTCGGGTTGGTTGCAAGTGCGGCTGGTACACCAGCGCGTACACCTGCAAGGACCAGGTCGACAGTAGAGAATGTGTCTGTCGTGACTATGTTACTCGACACGTTCTTCTTGTCCTTGGTGTAGTTGAACCCACCAGTAACGATCAGGCCGTTCATGATTTCGAAATCAAGTGATCCGAAAAGCGAATAGGCCTTGTTCTTGTAACCCCAATCTTCAAACCGACCTTGGCCTTGTGAGCCAAAAGCGCCAGCGGGAATCGTGGGGATGAGGAAGCGCAGCAGGGCTTCATTGCCTCCATAGGCACCGCCGCTCAACAGGTTTGCGTAGTTGCGGAAGTCAGCACCAAAAGTCAGCGCCTGCTGATTTCTGATCTTTTCATCGAAATAGTAGCCACCGAGCAGGAAGTTCAGCGGGCCATCAAAATTGGAAGTGATGCGCAGTTCCTGCGTGATGGTCTCAATATCAACATCGCCGCGATTCTGGCCAATCAGGTCAGCACTGGTGAAATCTGAGTCAGCATTGGTATTGGCATGTGACTCCCGATAGGCACTGATCGAAGTCAAGTTTAACGCGCCAAGGTCAAAGTCACTCTGCAATGATAGGCCATAGTTCTTGATCTTGTTTTCGGACGGGAAGTTGTAATATTCACGGTTGGTAAGGATTCCCCCCGAATTCACCTGTCCGCCAAGTGCGCGGACAGCGTTGCCAGTGGGGCCATCAAAAACGTTACCGACAAAGCAGCAGTTTTCGTCAATCTCGTCATAGTCGCCAATGACGCGGAACTTTACAGTGTCTGAAGGTTCGATAAGCAATTGCGCGCGGGCGTAATAGCGGTTTCGTTCGTTCGTTCTGCTTCCATCTTCAAGGTTGACGCCGTAGCCGTCGCGCTTGTTGTAACCGCCCGCGAGGCTAAATGCCAGGCTGTCGCCAATTGGACCAGTGACGTCCGCTTTTGCAATGATCGCATTATAGTTGCCATAGCTGACCTCGGTCGAACCGCCGAATTCATATTGTGGAGCGGCAGTAATGATCGAGATGACGCCTGCCGATGCGTTCTTGCCGAATAATGTGGACTGGGGGCCGCGCAGTACTTCGACGCGCTGCAGGTTTGGAAGATCACCGATCTGTGCTGCTGAACGCGAACGGTATACGCCGTCAATGAAGACGCCAACCGAAGGCTCAATGCCTGGGTTGTTTGCCCCATTGCCGAACCCACGAATGATAAAATTGGTATTTGCTGAGCTTTGGAGTTGGCCAACGCGCAGCGAAGGCACCAGTGTCTGCAGGTCGTTAAGGTCGCGAATTTGTGCGCGCTCTATTTCTGCAGCAGAAGTAACCGAAACTGCAACTGGCACTTCTTCCAATGTTTGTTCGCGCTTGGTTGCTGTTACGATTATCACGTCTTCATCTACAGCATCATCGGCCTGCGGGGCCTCTTGCGCATAGGCGACCGATCCAGCGCCGAATGATGCAACGCTGATTGTCGACAGCATTACCGTCTTGAACAATTTTTGGGTGATCTTCATGTTGGTTCTCTCCTGTTTATACTCGTCCTTTGCGGACGTTTTCATAGGGATAATTGTTATATTTTTTCGCCCCAGCATCCCTATGAGCCACTGACAAGCATTACTGTGGTGATAACGTCACAATTACAGGCCAGCAAACGGTTAGTTTTGCGTTGACCATGATTGGGCTCGCTGGGTGATAAAAATGACACTAATTTCGCTCCAAAGGACTGCAATCGTGCCAAAAATGGTCAAAAAATCGGATCTTCCCAACAAGGTTTGCACACATTGTCAAAAGC
>JBATDO010000134.1:0-1905 GCA_049663505.1 Sphingorhabdus sp. | reverse complement strand
GCTGAGAACGCATTTTCAAAAGAATCCGCCGCATATTCAATTCTTCCGCGAATTATGTGGTATTCTGACACATCGTCTTTGACCAAAATGGCCTTCTTTATCGTCAGCCTCGCTTCGGCAATGCGATTTTGGGCCAGATAAGCCTGTGCTTGTCCAGCTAGGGTGGCTGCCTCTTCATCAGGCTTGGTGCAACCAGTGACTATCACAAGGAGAATTAGCAGAATGAATAAATGTGCGCGTTTTGACAAATCGCGGTTAAGAGCATAGCAAATGTGCATATCGTGTCTTATAGGGCCTGAGATTGCTCTGTCGACCGAAGTAAGGATATTTTGATACGATGCCCCGGTTATGGTATATTCTTGTGTTTGTCTTGATGGGCTTTGTCTCTTCACAACTTATGGCTCAAGCTGAGCCCCAAACTAATCCGACGGCGCCTGCTCGGGCTTCGGCTTACCGGATCAATGCCGGTGACCAGCTTGAAATCTATGTTTGGGGAGAGGAACGGTTGCAGCGCGCGGTGAAGGTCCTGCCGGATGGCACGATCGCGTTTCCGCTGGTGGGACAGATTGTAGCCCAAGGCTATCTTCCTGCAGAAATTGAAGCGCAAATAAGCAATGGATTGAAGAATCAGTATCGTGGAGATGTCCCCCAGGTTACGGTGTCAGTGGTCTCTCCAAGCGGAATGCAGTTTTCGGTCATGGGCCGGGTCCGGTCACCTGGAACTTTTACACCGGGCCGCTACGTAAATGTGCTTGAAGCACTTAGCATGGCTGGCGGGCCTGGTGAATTTGCCAATCTGGATAATGTGCTCATCATTCGCAAGGTCGGCGACCAGCTGGACACCTTCCGTGTAAAGGTTGCTGCATTGTTTAAGGTTGGCGCGGACAATAACGACGTGGCTCGGTCAAATATTCAACGTTTGCAAACGGGCGACACGGTGATCGTGCCATGATCCGCACGACGTGCCAGCGCCGACGCATGACGAAATCGGCACTGATCTTGGCGCCCGCCTGGTCAATGTTTTCTTCGGTCGTGCACGCCGATACCCAAACACGGGCAACGGTGGACGTATCCGTGTCCGGCATTGGAGACAGCAATCCATTCCTCGAACAAAATGGAGATTCGACGGCTTCTGGAAACATCAAGATTGACCCTGCAGTCTATTGGGAAGACGAAAGTTCGACCGTTATAGTCGACGGTAGCCTTCGCCTCGCTCAGTACACTAACAGATATGGTACTGACTTGGGCGGTCGAGTGGGCGTCCAAGGCAACCAAAAATTGGACGAGCGCACGTCGATGTTTGCACGTGCCGGTTATCAGTCGACCCGCTCGTCGATACGTGATTCGTTTTTTCAAAATACCAGTGCACCACTTGACCCTGAATCGTTTCCTCAAGTGGCGCTCACCGATGTAACTATCGCAGGAAGTCGTGTCCGGGTTAAAACGCTCGATGCGTCTGCTGGAGTAGATTATGCGCTGAGCCCGGTTGACCAAATTGGGTTTTCTGCCGACACTTCTTACTCAAAATTTGGTGGTGCATCCGGGACAGATTACAGAACAGGTTTGGGACGTTTGCAATATGGACGTCGTTTATCCGAGCGCACTGTATTCACAGCATCAGTTGAAGCTGGCGTTGCTGACTATATTGGACAGGCAATTGGCGATGCGAAGATCATAAGCCCGACAATTGGTATTGAAAGCAAGTTGTCTGAACGGCTTCGGTGGACTGCAAGTGTGGGAATTTCCTACGCGTCAATTGACGCGGATAACAACATTACGCGCAACAATGTCTACCTAGCCGGCGAGTTTTCGATCTGTGATGCTGGTTTGCAGTCGACATTTTGTGGGTCATTGTCGCGCAGTGCCCAGCCTACAGCTCTGGGCGGTATTAGCGCTGTCACGAAT
>JBATDO010000133.1:0-10160 GCA_049663505.1 Sphingorhabdus sp. | reverse complement strand
GAGCGGTTCTCAGCTTCGATCTGGCCAAGCTGTGACGATGACTCGGTATCGTCGAGACGCACCAGCAACTGGCCCTTGCGCACCGGTTGCCCCGAGCGCACGACGATGTCGAGGATCGAAGCCGGCTCGGATGACTGCACGATCTGCGCCTTGCTGGAAGGAATGACCCGCCCCTGCCCTCGCGTCACTTCATCGACCCTTGCAAAGCTTGCCCAGCTGACAAACACGAAAAGCCCGACACCTGAAGTCAGGATGATACGGCGTGCGCCGGTATATGGTCTCGACACAATCATGAACCGCCCCCTGTTCCACCAAATTCAAATTCCCCGGCCTGCTGGCGCGCAATCGTCCGCGCAGCACTTGCTGTGTCATCGGGCTCAGGAACGGCCAGTGACCATCCAGCA
Organism: Sphingorhabdus sp.; assembly: GCA_049663505.1. GTDB lineage: Bacteria > Pseudomonadota > Alphaproteobacteria > Sphingomonadales > Sphingomonadaceae > Sphingorhabdus_B. The sequence goes on along the minus strand of JBATDO010000133.1, from coordinate 9,756 downwards.
GTCATGTCGAGCCGTCCGCCAACATCATTTTCTGCATGCCTGTCAGGGCCGTGACCATCTGGCAGCCGTGCAAGCGAACTGGCCTGGCCCTGACGCTTGTCTCCGTCACTGCGTCCGTTCACCTGTGAGCGCGGCAATATCGCGGGGATTGCCTCGGCACCTGCATAGCGTCCGGAAAAGGCCTTGGGCATTCCCCATCCGCCTGGCCAGCGGTAGAAGATATGCGCGCCGATCTTGGCCAGCTTTACGAGCTTTGGTGCCCAATAAGGCGACACGTAATTGGCATGGTAATGGGTTGCATAGCCAACCGAGGTCGCCACATGTCCATTGAGCGCTGCCAGCGCAACCGCCTCGGACTCGCGCCAGGCGTCGGGATTTGGACGCCGGTTGAGCGAACCGTCACAGGTAAAGCTGAACTGGCATACCCGCTTGTTCACGCCCTGGTAGACAACGCCGCACACCGAATTGGGAAAGGCTGGGTGCATCACGCGGTTGAGTACGACCTGTGCCACGGCCTTGCGTCCCTCGAGCGGCTCGAACCCGGCTTCATAATAGACCGCCTGCGTCATGCATTTGAGCGCAGTCATCGAACTGATCTCGTTTGCGGCAAACACCCGAAACGGCCTTGCCGCTGCAACCGGGCTGTGCGTGAAGGGAATTGCAGCGTTTCTTTCAACCGCCTCGGTCGGACTGATGTCCGGCACAATCACGGGCGCGTCAGTGAGTTTGACCAGCAGGTCGATCTCGCGCCTGGATTTGGGTGAATATGGATCTGACTGACCATAATGGTCGTCCTCGGCACCGACGATGTCGAAAAACTGTGCCCAAACCCGTTCAGATGTCAGGAGCGATACGAGCAGCACGATCGCTGACACCCACGCAATCGTCCGGTTGCTGGACGGGACAGGCCCTTTTACTAGGCGACGTGATGCAATCGCCGTCATGACAAGCCTGCGCTTGCGAGGATCTCGGCGCGCGGACCATCGGCGATGATACGTCCCTTGTCCATGACGATCAGCCGGTCGACGACATCCAGAGCCGCCATCCGGTGGGTCGAGATCAAGAGCGTCTGACCAGGCAGGATCGCTTCCTTCAACCGCTCGACGAACAGCCGCTCGGTATGTGTGTCCATCGCCCCTGTTGGTTCATCGAGAAACAGCAGCCGGGCAGGGTCCATCAGCGCGCGCGCAAGGACGAGGAAGCTGCGCTGTCCTCCCGAGAGCCGCGCTCCGCGCTCTCCGATATGAAAATCAAAGCCCGTTGCGTCCCGGCCAAGAAAGCCGTCCGCGCCTGACTTCATCACGGCATCGATCACGTCGGCATCGCTTGCCTGGTGCGCGCCAACGAGGAGGTTCTCGCGGATACTTCCGCTGAACAGCTCTGCATCCTGGCCGACAAAACGCAGGTTTTGGCGGATCTCGTGCGGGTGATGCTGGCGACTGTCCAGCCCGTCGATACCGTAGCTCCCCGAAGTCGGCTCATAAAGCCCGCACAGCACCCGGCCAAGGGTCGACTTGCCAGACGCAACGCGCCCGATGATGCCGATCCGTTCACCGGGCTCGATGTCGAGCGTGATGTCAGATAAGGATTCGCGTCCGGCCTCGGGATAGCTGAAACCCACATGATCGAGACGGAGCCTTCCGTCGCGAATGACAGGCGTGATCGATCGGCTGCCCTTGTCGCGCTCGTCTTCCTGCTCCATCAATGTCTGAAGGCTGGAAAGCGTGACAAAGGCCTGCCGTCCCCTTGTCATCAGGAAGGCGAGCTGTCCAACCGGCGCCAGCGACCGACCCGCGAGCATCACGATCGCGATGATCGCTCCCATCGATATGGTTCCTGCGTTGAACAGGTAGAAGCCCCCAATGATGAGCGCGATATTGGTGCCCTGCTGGCACATCGTGGCCAGGTTGACAGCGGTTGCTGTGAGCTTGCGCATTTCTTCCTGCGTGTGGGCGTTGGAGGCCGAAAAACGGCGCCATTTGCCAAGCATGCGCCCTTCAGCCCTGCAGGCCTTCACGGTTTCAAGGCTGCCAATGGATTCAACCAGGGTCGTTTGCAACATGCTGGCATCGGCCTGCGCATCTGCGACAGCTGCACTCATGGCCCGCTGCAAGACCCAGCCGATCGTGAGCATGACGGCCATTGCGACAAAGGGAATGAGCGCAAGCCATCCACCCAAGACCGAGATGAGTGCCACGAAAACAAACAGGAACAATATGTCCGTGATGAGCACGACGGTGGTTGATGCGAAGAAATCGCGCACCTGCTCATATTCGGTGACGCGCCGCGCGAGCGCACCTGTGCTGCCGCGCTGGGTTGACAGCGGCAAGTTGAGAACCTTGTCGAGCAGGCGCTGCGAAAGCCTGGCGTCAATTCCCCGACCGACCTCGTCGATCAGCCGGGCACGCGCCAGTCTCAGGCTATATTCAACTGATATTGCAAAAACTGCACCCATGGCCAGCACCCACAGGCTCATCGCCGCCTTGTTCGGGATGATCCGGTCATAGACGTTCATCGTGAACAGCGGCAGCGCAAATGCCAGCAAGTTGATGAGCAGCGATGCCAGCATCACATAAGCATATTGGTCGCGCTGGCTCCAGACCTCGCTCCAGAACCAGTGCGACTTGCGCACCTTGTCCCAGGGGCGTTCACGCTGGCTCGCATGGGCCGGATCGTGGCGCACGATGACGCCCTCGCCTGAATAATAAGCTTCGAGTGTTTCGCGTGCGATCTGCACATCTGCAGCACTGCCAGGCAGGCCCAGGGTGCAGATACCAGAATCAAGCGATTTCAGCACCAGCGGACGACCGCTTACGAGCCACAGGATCGCCGGGACATCGTGTCCGCTCCAGCTACCAATCGCGCCGTTCAGGGGCGCACTTCGCAAGCCTACCCGCTGGAGCGCATGGTCCAGCTGGTCAGGCGGCACCGTTTCGTCCTCGTCAAGTGCGACGCCGCGCTTGACCTGCATGGCAGAATAGGGCCGCTCGAAAATATCGGCGACCACAGCGATGCATTCGAGCAATTCGTCGCAGCTTGGATTTTGCGCATTCCATGTCTCGAAATCCATGGAAATATCAGGTCCGGTCCATTGCCGCGCGTTTATCTGCCCGCCGATGTCGTTCATTTTGGATCCCGCACCCTTTGCATGTTCATCTCGGGCGTCGGCTTGACCTTGAACCGTTCACGTGCCGTTGCCTCGGCTGCCTTGGGCAAATCGACCTGCATGGCCTGCAACAGGTTGTTCTGGGCCGCGAGAATCTTGAACTCGGCAAAGAACTGCGCAAACCTTGCCGTGTCGGCGCGGACCTGGACATTGTAGCGGGTGTTTTGTGCATCGAGCACGTCAAGCAGCGACCGCCTGCCGACATTGAACTGGGCCCTGTAAGAGCGCAGCAGTTCGTCAGATACCTCGGATTGCTTGTCGAGCTCCTTGACGAGCCGCCCCTGCGCATCCCAGGCATTCCAGGCAAGGCGGACATCCTCTTCGGCTTCGCGCACCATCTGTTCGAGCCGGTAGCGCGCTTCCTTCTCGCGGCGGTACATTTCCTGGACCTTTGCCCGCTTCATGCCGCCGTTGAACACGTCCCAGCGCACGACCAGTCCGCCCTGCAGGTCATTTGTCGAACCGCGAAATCCATCGATATCATCGCCGATCCGGGCATTGCCTTCTAGCGACAGGGTGGGAGCCAGCTCCGACTTGGCCTTGGCGACCTCGGCATGTACCGCGTCGAGGTCGGCGATGGCTTCTCGAATACGCGGGTTTTGTTCGCGCGCACGCGCCAGCGATTCCTCAAGGGAAGCAGGGATACTGTCTCCCAGGGACGGTGGAAGCACCGCGCCGTCAACGAGGCCGAGGCCCGTCAGCGTCATGAACGCTGCAGCTGTGCTCACCATGTCCTGGTTGGCCTCGGTCAGCCGCGCGCGCGCTGCCTGCTGCCTTTCTTCGGCCTGTTGCTGGTCGGCGATGCTGATCGAGCCCTTGGCAACGCCTTCGCTCAAGTCACTGACGAGCTTGGAATGGAAGGCGATGTTGTCTTCAGAGGCCGCGACAATGCGTTGCTGCAGCAAATAGTCCAGATATTGGCGCGAGACCTGCAGTGCCACGAACTGCGCGCGCTCTTCCACCCGGAATGCAGCGCCATCCGTGCGCGACGCCTGGCGCTTCAATTCATTGTGCCGTCCGCCGCCATCGAGCAGGAGTTGCTGCAAGCGCAAGCCGCCCTCAAGCGGATACAGTTCCTGGTTGGCAATGCCCAGCGACTTTCGCGTCGAGTTCTCGAGCCGCCGAATTCCAACCGAACCTTCCACCGAGATCTGCGGATAATAGAGCCCTTGCGCCTGCATCCTTTCGAATTCGATCGCGGACTTGTTTTCAATCGCCTGGTTGATTTCGGGATGCGTCTGCATGGCCGTTTCTACGGCCGTCCTCAATTCGAGCCGCTCGGCATGAAGCCCTGTCGACAAGGCTATCATGGCAGTCGCTGCCAGGAACATTTTCGGTGTGCGGGTTCTCTGCATGGTATATCCCCTGTTATTTTGTCATCCAGCGGCGCGCCGAATGATCAGGATTTTTTGCTTGGTACATGTCTGTCTCGTCTACTCGCCAGCATCTGCTCTCCTTGCGTCATCCTGGTGCCCTCGCTCTCCTGACACCCTCATGCGTGACCAACCGCTGCGGCCTGCTCCATCTGGACCACGACGTGCTGTTCGGCGATATCGGGACCAAAATGCGAACCCAGCGAGAACATGTCATTGTCGGCAAAGAAGCCATTTGCCGGGTCCTGGAAAAGGAACTGGGACAGGGCCAGCTCGGCCACGTCGCGTGGGCCGAGCAATGCATCGAGATCCACTGTCCTTCCCTCAAGCGCGTCTTCAATGATTTCCCTGACCGGGTCAGGCACGCCCGGGCTCGCTTGCAAGGGGGCTGCTGCCATCATCAGGGCTTCGTCTCCTGCCGATGCAAATGGCCCAGCCCGACCTGCTCCTGAGCCTGAGCCCGGACCTGTCCCTGCTCCGTCAAGCATTGCTTGGTCGCTCACGCCTGGCAATTGGCCCCTGGTCGAGATAGATGATCCCAGGTCTTCATCGGGCAGGTTTTCCTGCTCATTGCCGGCAAAATGGCGCGCCGATCCGACCGCAGGATCGATTTCCGGCGCTGCGTCGCCACCGAGATAATGCCCTTGCACATCTGTATCGTCAGCGCGCTCGTTGGAGGTGGGTTCGACCATGTGCGATTTGAGAACAAGCGTGTCGTCCAACTCGTGATTATCGAGCAGTGGCGCTTCGGAAACCCTTGCGGCAAGTGGAAAGGCTGCAACGAGCCCTGCTGCAATGAGCGCGGTTCCCATCCCGCTTGCAGCAGCAGCCTGTCGCTGTGGGTCATTCACGAAATTGGTTGCAAAGGACGCGTCTGCAAGCCGACCGGTGCTGCCATCTGAGCGCACATAGGTTGCTTCGCCCACCACCGTCACCTCGCCGCCCGCGGCACTATATCCACGCCCGTCTGAAACAAGCGAAATGCTGGCAATCCCGGCTGTCGCTAGCGATTGCAACTCGCCTTCGTCGGTTACCCCGTCGCTGTCGGCATCGCGCCACACGGCAAATTTCGCAAATTCGATATCGGTCGCCTCGAGCTTGCCGTCGCCGTTGCTGTCATAGCGCGCTGCCAGTCCTGCAAGATCTGAAAGTCCTCCAAAGCCGAACACGACCTCGGAACCATCATTGACCTTGCCGTCGCTGTTTTTATCGATGACCAGCAAGCCGTCATCTGCACCGACCCAGGCGGTCGATTCCGCGGTGCCATCGCCGTTATAGTCGAAATGGACACCGGCCGCGCTCGAGACGAACTCGACGCCGTCGCCGTCCAAGTCGATGACAACAGGAGGCACAGCCGCCGTGATCGTTACCGAGAGCGAAGCTGTTGCCCTATCGCCGTCATTGTCGACAATGACATAGGAAAAGACCTCGGTTGCCGTTGCAATTATGGGGGTCGGTGGCTGGTAGAAATATTGACCCGTTGCAAAGTCCAGCGTGAGCGCACCGCCCATGGGGGTTGCCACTGCATTGAGGCTCGTCCCGCTAATGGCACCTCCACTCGAGACGGAAATGCTCGATGCGCCGTCCCATGTGTAGGTGACAGCACCGATCGTGATCGCCAATATATGGCCGCCGTCGCCGCCATAGGCGTCATTCGCGTCAAGGTCGCCTGATACCATGTCGGGCACGATGACCTCGAGCAAGGTTGCCACCAGGTCTTCGAAATCATTGACCAAGATGGGCTGGTTGCCTGGCGCATCGTTGAGGTCAACATCGCTCAGCCGCTGGATGCTCAAGGGCTGGAGCGGGTTGTTGTCGATCCCGATTGCCGTCACGTTGATCGCGTTTGCGTCAATGAAAGTGTTCCAGGCAGTGGCGGTGGCCGCGGTCAGCGAGTTGATCACCGAGGGCGGAAAACCGCCGAACTGGACGCTCTGGTTGGGATTGCCGTCGCTTAAGAAGAACACCTGGTTGCTGGCTCCCTCGACCGGCGTGAAATTTGCAAGGGCTGTCTGGATGGCACCTGTATAATTGGTGTTGAGCCCGATCTCTTCTGGCCGCACCCCGCCTACTGCTGGATTGAGTGAATCCAGGTAGAGATTGGCATCAGCGGCCGTAGTGAAGTTCGGCGAGGCAAATGACCCCGACGAGAAGATCACAAAGCTGATACCGAGTTCGCCCGATGCCGCGTTATCGAGCTGGGTGAGCGCGTGCTTGACGGCACTGAGCATGGTGTCGAGTTCGGTTGCATCGATGCTGTCGCTGAAGTCGAGGATAAACAGCGTGTTCACGTCCTGCTGTGGCTGGCTCGAAGACCCCGTCTCGCCGGTGGCAACAGGCGCATCGTCTTCGATTATGACGGTTATCGCGGTTGCGTTCACTGTCGTCACGACGCCGTCGGACACAGAAACGGGAATGCTGAATTCCTTTAAGTCTTCAAGCGCGACATTGGGATGGTCGATACCGTGTGACAAGGTCACTGTATAAGCGCCGCCTGGTGCCAGCGTCACGCGGATGACTTCGCTTCCACCAGCTGATCCAATGAGCGTGCCCGTGCCCACACCCGCCCAGGTGACGGGCACGCCGCCTGCTGTGAGCACGGCCCCCGGATCGCCAAGCGTAACTGACAAGGACTGGCCAGCATCGACGTCCGAGATAGGCAGTGTTCCTGCAAAGACATGCGAATTGGTGGTATCGAGCGTTGCATTTGGCGCGGCATCGGCTATCCCGCCCAAGAGCCCTTCTTCTGAGACCCGTGCCACAACGGCGCCGATCACGGGCACGTCATTGGAGCCGTACACCGTAATGGACAGGGTCGAGTCCACCGCCAGAAGGCCATCGCTCACGGTATATCCGAAATTCTCGACAAGCGTCTGACCGGCATTGAGCGCGTTCACCAGCGGGTGATCTTCGTTCAGCGTATAGGTGTAGGCCCCGTTCGACCCAATCACGAGAGTGCCGTAAAGCCCTGCATAGGTACCAGCCGAAGTCACGGTAATCGGCTCGAGATTGGGATCATTATCGGCCGTATCGGCAAAGTTGCCTGACGGAGCACCTGGATGGGGGAGGTCATGAAGCACGTTGCCGACAGCGGTCGGATCAGATCCGCCTGGTCCATCGAGCACCCAGTTCGTGTCGGCCCGCGCAATGGGGAAGTCATTTGCGCCAGTGATGCTGATCGTGATCGTGGCCGTCGAGCTGTCGCCGTCAGCATCCTTCACCGTGTAGGTGAAGCTGTCGGTCAATGTCTCGTTGGCCCCAAGGGCCGCGACCGCCGGATCGGCGGGATCGAGCAGATATTGATAGCTGCCATCGGCCGCGAGCGTCAAAAATCCATATTCGCCTGCAAGTGCTGCACCAACGGTACCCGTGGTCGCGCCAAAGGCGACGCCTGCGACATAAAGACCGCCATCAGCACCCGGGGAGTCTGGCGCACCGTCGGCGCCATTGTCATCGATGCCTCCAAGTGCTGTCAGGACATTGCCGTCGGCAAATGTCTGGCCATCACGCGCGACATTGTCTTCGTCATTGATTGCCTGGGGGCCATCATCGCGAATGACGAGATAAGAGGATATGTCAGCTGTCGAGCTGGCGGTGTCACCGTCGCCGTCAGTCACGGTCGCTGTGAGAGTGACAAGGTTTGGCGCCAGCGACTTTTCCTGGTCCGGTCCGGTATCGGGCACGTGGAGGATGGCCCGCGATTGGTCGAACGTCACGGTGCCGTCTGCTGCAACCGAAATCCGAAATACCTCGCTTGCAGATGTCCGGCCGTAAACGACGCCGCCAACGCTCGACAATATGACTGCCTCGCCTGTGAGCGCGTCGACAAGGCCGCTTGGTCCGGCACTCGCGCCGAGCGCAAAAGCCACGCTGCCTTCGCCGTCTGCACCAAAATCGAGCATCGGCGCAAACAGGCTGGATAGATTGGCAACCGCGTTGACCGAAAAATCGCTTTCATCAACGAGCAGTAGCGGCGCGTCGCCGGTGGCTGAGATCGCCGGACCGTCATCGGCAAAACGGATATTGCCGCCAAGATCCACACCAACAGTTGCTGAACTCGCGTCACCATCACGGTCATAAATGGTCGCAGTTCCCATCAACTGGATGAGGTTGGACCCGAGTTCTGCAAACTGGCTTGCAAAATTGGTCGACGACCCCGGGAGCGAGTGATCGATTTCGGCAAACTGGGTAAGTGTCACGATACCGGTTGCGGGATCAACGGCGACGGAGAATACAGGGTTGCCGCCCGCGCTGCCGACGACCGTCCCCGCAACCAGCGCAAGCGTGATGGGCAGGCCGTCGCTTGTAAGGCCACTTGCGGGTACAGCTGTACCGAGCGCCAGCGCATAGGACCAGGTTACAGTGCCAGCTCCCTGCTGGCCGTCTGCACCGTAAGACGTGCCAGTGACAATGAATGCCGAAGCGAGGTCTGCTGTTGCAACGTCAAAAGCCGCACCGCGCGTTTCGCCGTCCTGGGTGGCGAGAAGGATGCTGTTGGTATCGACCTGAGCCACCTCTATAGATGGACCGTCATCGCGAAATGCAAGCGTGCTTCCCACATAAACCATCGCGCTTGCCTGGTCGCCATCAGCGTCGGTAACTGTTGCGACAAGCCGGATAAGGGTTGCCGAAAGCGAGACGCTGTCATCTGCGTTTGCCGGATCGGCGTGCTGCACGGCGCGCATCTGGTCAAGCGTTGCCTGGCCGTCGGGCCCGACCGACAAGCGAAATGCAACCGTGGTCGGTGATCCCGCAAGGCGCCCTTCGACGATATTGCCCAAGGACTGCAGAATGATCTTTGCGCCTGTTGCAACGTCGATCAGCCCGGAAGCGGTCGTCACCTGGAATGCGAAGGTCATGCTGCCAGGAACGTCGGCACCCATTGCGATGTTGAACAGGCTTTTATAGTCAGCCGTTGCATTGACCGCGAGATTGCTTTCATCGACAATGAGCATACCCACAACAGGTGCAAGCGCGGTGATCGCTGGCACATCGTCAGAAATCGAGATCTCGACCGTACCAGCAGCGCTGTCACCGTCGCTGTCGAGTGCGAGCACGCTGACCTGGCCGAGAGCTGCGAGGTCATCACCCGTTATGTCGGCGTGGTGCGTGTAGCTATAGTCGAGCGTTGCCTTGATGGTTGCCGTGTTGCCGTTGACGACGAGGTCAAGCGTCACGACAGGGATGTCATTGTCCCAGCCAATGATCTGGTTATCC
>JBATDO010000132.1:0-16292 GCA_049663505.1 Sphingorhabdus sp. | reverse complement strand
GGGCGAAATTACCAAAGTAGAGGGCGGTTGGCGGATCAAAGGTCGCTGGCCGACATCAAGCGGCAGCGATCATGGCGACTGGGCGTTCATCGGTGCGCTTGAAAAAAATGAAAAAGGCATTCCGATCGACCGCCATGCCCTGCTTGTGAAGCGCGAAGATTATGAAATTATAGACGATTGGTTCACATTTGGCCTGTCCGGCACAGGTTCCAAGAGCCTTTTGATCAAAGACGCCTTCGTGCCCGATCACAGGGCGCATTCGATGATTGATTACAAGCTCAATGACAGGCCCGTCAATTATCTGTTCCCGTTCGCGATGGTGTTCTACTCATCGGTTTCTTCGGTGATAATCGGTTTTGCCCAAGGAGCGATCGATGTGTTCACCGAACAGATGCAGGTGCGGACTGACAATGGTTCGGGTGCGGCGACGCGGCTCAGCCCCTATGTCAAGGATCGCCTCGCCAATGCCGTTGCCAAAGTCCGCTCATGCCGCGCACGGACGGAACAGATGATGGCGCACTGCACCGAAATCGTAGAACAGCGCGAACTGGTGTCGAACGATGATCGCATCCATTACATGCTCGATATGGCGCGTATCGGTCGCGAGTGCGAAGAAGCCGTTCTCACCGTGTATAAGTGCACTGGTGCACGCGGAGTCTATTCCTCCAATGCCATCCAGCGATACCTGCGCGATACACTGGTTGCGGCCAACCACATCACTCAGGATGCCGACAACAATGCCGGTGCGCTGGGCGGCTACCTACTCAGTGGCGAACTGCCGCCGCTGATGTACGAAAAGCCCAAGCAGGCTTGAATCGTGGCGATCCGAATATGGCATCAGAGCTTTACCGTCCTCAGCGATCTAGTCGCCTATGACGAGGCGCTGAGGGCGCATTTCCAGCGGGTGGCGCGATCGGACACCGTGATCGATATGCACGGCATGCGCGAAGGAACCTATCGTACCAACTATCCGGGCGATGATATCAAGCATGTCGGCTTCCAGTTCCTGCATTCGATCCAGTTCCTGCAAGGTGCGTTGCTAGCCGAACGACACGGCTATGATGCCTATGCTCTGAGTACTTTGCCCGAGCCGGGGTTGCGCGAGATCCGCGCGATGGTGCGTATTCCGGTCGTCGGCTATGGCGAATGCGCCGCGCGCGATGCCGTGGGAAACGGCCGCAAGTTCGGTGCGCTGGCTTTCATACCGGAACTGGCCGAGTTATACCGCGACAATGTGCGCCGACATGGCCTTGGATGCAGACTTGTCGGTGCAAATGATGTCGGCTTTCGCTTCACGGATGTTCTGGCGGGGTTCGATTCTCCTGGCCCGCTGATCGACCGCTTCAAAACGGCGGCACGCGAATTGATCGCCAAGGGGGCTGAAGCCATCGTTCCCGGCGAAGCCCCGCTTAACGTCCTGCTGGCAATGAATGGCGTGACCGAGGTCGATGGTGTGACGATTGTGGACTCGCTCGGTGCGTGGGTGCGAGCCGCAGAAGAGGCCGTAGATGCGACGCGCGCAGGGGAAGCGCTAGCGGGCGCTGGCTATTTCGGGGCTATACCCGATCGCATCCGACGCGATGAAATTCTCGACTTTTACGGACTCAACCCGGCATGACCGATGTTGTCGTGATTGGTGGCGGAGCGGCTGGCTGGGCAGCGGCGCTGGCTGCAAGCCAATCGGGAGTGTCTGTGCTGCTCCTTGAAAAGCTGGCTGAATCTGGCGGCTCATCAGCGTTGAGCGGGGGCTGTCTGGCGCTTGCCGGAACAGATCTTCAGGTTGCCCAAAGCGTGGCAGACAACCCGGATGTGCTCTTCAAGGATTTATGTGAGGTAGGCCAGCATGTGAATGACGCTGGGCTGGTGCGTACTTATTGTGATGCGCAACTCTCTACCTATGACTGGCTGAAAGATGCCGGGGTCAGTTTCAGCTCGGTCATCGAGACCGCATCCGGCCAATCGGTGCCGCGGGTGCATACGGTCGATCCCGCAGACATGGTGCGCGCGCTCAAGACCGGCGCCGAACAAAGCGGGAAGGTCGATCATCGCTACAACACGACGATCGATTCTTTGCTAACCGATGCCGTCGGCCATGTGGTCGGAGTTCGAACAAGCAATGGCCAAGACATCCGCGCGCGTAAGGGCGTAATCATCGCAACCGGCGGCTTTGCAAAAAATCCGGAGATGCTGGATCAATACGCCCCTCAATATGCAGAGGCAGTGTTTGTTGCAGGTGCAGGATCGCAAGGTGACGGGCTGCGCATGGCGACGGCGCTCGGCGCAGACCTTCGCGACATGGACTATGTCAAAGGCACGTTCGGCAAGCACCCTACCGACGAAACCAACGACCATTCATTGCAGGCAGTCTACAAGGGTGCCATCGCCGTCAACCAGGACGGTCAGCGCTTCGTCAACGAGAGTATCTCTTACAAACTTCTCGGCGATGCCGTGATGGCCCAGCCCTGGCATACAGGATACCAGATCATGGATCAGGGCATCTTCGACACTGGCGATGATCGAGTCCGCATCCTTGATTTCGGCAGGCGGCTCGAAGAAGGGCTGTTCTATGTCGGCGATACGCTGGAAGAACTGGCGTCGCAGATCGAAATCGAGCCTGCGGTGCTGGTTGAAACAATCGCGCGCTATAATGGCTATGTCGAGGCCGGCCACGATCCCGAATTTGGACGCAAGCATCTGGTTCACCAGCATGGTGCGATGCGCAAAATAGAAGCGCCTCCATTTTACGCTTACCCGTCCACTGCCGTCGTTTTCGGCACCTATTGCGGTTTGCGCATCGATAGCCAAGCGCGCGTACTTCGTGCCGATGGAACCGCTGTCTCAGGGTTGTACGCAGCTGGCGAAGTAACGGGAGGCTTTCACGGTGCAGCCTATATGACGGGCTCTGCGCTTGGAAAAGCAGTGGTGTTTGGTCGAATAGCAGGAACCGAGGCTGCAGCGGCGTGAAAGTCGTCGTCCTGATTGCCGGGGTCCACGATCCCAAATGGCCGATTGCGATTTCCGGCGACAGGCTGCCGGAAGCGGATGCCGAGCGTCAGATCATGAGCCCGTTCGACGAGGCTGCACTCGAAATCGCACTCAGAATCCGCGATGCCAATCCGGAAACGTCGATCCATGCCTTTGTTGCAGGCGGCGCGGCTGGCGCCAAGATCGCGCGAACGGCCGCGGCATTCAATTTGGCACAAATCTCGACAGTCCGGATCGACAGGCCATGGAATCAATCTGCCGTAGCCACCGCGCTGGCACAACTATGCGGCGATGCCGATATAATCCTGATCGGCCGGGAATATGGCGATTTCGATGACGGGCTTGTGCCGCCGACGCTCGCCGCCCAGTTGCGGATCGAATTTTTCGCACGTGCGCAACTGGTCGAGGCGAAAGATGGCGTGCGGTTAATGCGCGAAAATGGTGGTTTCGAAGAATGGCGTGCGTTGCAAGATCGGCTGCTGGTGAGCGCAACCAATGATCGTCGTACGCGGTTGCGCAAGCCATTGATGAAAAATGTCATGCTCGCTCGTCAGGCCAGCATCGCGAACTTGGAGGTATCACCGCCCGTAACCGACATCCTGTCGCTGGTTGGAGCAAGCGTACGCTCGGCATCCCGCGCACATACAAGTTGTGCATGGATAGATGGTACCAGCGAAGAGCAGGCACTGGCACTGGCCGCGCTTCTGCGTGAGGCGCGGGTATGAACGGCTGGCGTATCTTGTCTGTGCAATGCGGTGGTCCGTTTTTGACAATCCTGCCAGACTTAGGCGAACGATGTCTGCTGGTGTTCCCGGCAGATGCGGATGGAGAGGCTTTGGCCGGGGCTGTGGCGGCAGCAAGCGGTTCTGCTGTGCTGGGCAGGATTGCTTCGGTCAAGCGCGAGGACGATGCGCTGGTCGTAACCCGCACCACGCATGGCGGGCGGTTGGCCATAGAGCTGCGCCTTGCCGGCGGTCTTGCAGTTGCAACAGCCAATGATCTCGTCGACAATGACGGCGAAATCGCACTCGGGTCGCCGTCCGCCGTTCCTTTCGAACGGATACCGCTTGGCGACCAGAGTATCGCTCTTGAAAGTGCGCCGATCGTGATCGGCGGCGGTCGCGGTCTAAACGAAGCCGGGTTTGTGCATCTAGAACAGATTGCGAGGGCTGTAGGTGGTGCGGTTTCGGCCAGCCTGCCAGCTGTCGATCTAGGCCTCGCCGCAGTCTCACGACAGGTGGGCCAGTCGGGGAAATTCGTTACCCCCGAAATTTATGTTGCAGTAGGCATATCAGGAACACCGCAACATCTGGCCGGAATCGGAAGCGCGACCCGGATAGTTGCGATCAACAAGGATGCAGACGCGCCCATTTTCTGCTTTGCTGAATTCGGTGCGGTAGCCGATGCTCAAATATTGCTTCCTATGCTTCGCTCAGCGTTGGAATCCAAGGGAGAAATAGCTGCATGAAACTCGCCCGTTTCGGTCCATTGGGCAAAGAATGCCCTGCACTCGTCGACGGGAAGGGACGATTGCGCGATGCAAGCGGACTGGTGTCCGACATCGAAATCGGCGCTATCGAGCGATTAACCCAGGTGGACCCGGAATCTCTTCCGCTGGTCGAAGCGGGCGTACGTATCGGAGTGCCCCTTATCGGGATCGGAAAGTTCCTTGCCATCGGCCTGAACTATAAGGATCACGCCGCCGAAAGCGGTATGCCGCTACCCACGGAACCTATTATCTTCACCAAAGCCATTTCCTGTCTGGCCGGGCCGGATGACGATGTACTGCTACCGCGCGGCTCTAAGCAATCGGATTGGGAGATCGAACTGGGCGTCGTGATCGGCAAGCGGGCAAAATATGTTTCGGAAGAAGAAGCACTAGATCATGTTGCGGGCTATGTTCTTATCAACGACCTGTCCGAACGGTTCGACCAGCACCAGCGCGGCGGCTCCTGGGACAAGGGCAAGGGGCATGACGGCTTCGGCCCGGTGGGCCCGTGGTTTGCCACCCGCGACGAGCTGGGCGACGCAAGCGGGCTTGCGCTGACGCTCGATCTCAATGGCAAGCGGATGCAGGATGGCAACACCAACGACATGATCTTCAACGTCGCGCAAATCGTCGCGTACACGAGCCGCTTTATCACGCTGATGCCGGGCGATCTGATCGCTACCGGAACGCCCGCCGGAGTTGGAGGCGGAATCAAGCCGCAGCCCGTGTTTTTGAAATCAGGCGATGAATTGAGGCTTTCAATTGATGGTTTGGGAGAGCAACGGCAGCGCATATTAGCTGAAGGCTGAAGTATATCAGCTAGGCCTGCTGATCTAAATGGACAATTAGGGTCCATTCCGAAGGTGATTTTGCGATCGACGAACGACGGGCTTCGCAGAACCATTAGCACCAGATGCACCGTCATTCGATGCGCGAATTTAAGTCCTGCTAGATATTAGTATCGCTATTCGAATTAATCAGCTCATAACTTGTGCTGCGACCACCAGCCTCACTGCGCACGAGAACGCCCTTGCGCACAAGATCGTCAATATCCCGCGATGCGGTATCCTGCGAACATTTCGCAAGCTTCGCCCATTTTGATGATGTGAGTTTGCCTTCAAATCCCTCAAGCAAGCGATTGAGCACAAGCTGTTGACGATCATTAAGTGGGTGATCTTTAATCGCGTCCCAAAAATGCGCCTTCGCCATCACGGAACTCAACGTGTCGTCTGCTTTGTCAAAGGCGCGATCTAGGCATTCAAGAAACCATTGTAGCCATGCAGTGACATCAAGGTCGCCCTTTTGCGTGGCCTCCAGCATATCGTAATAGCGATTCCGTTCCGTCCTGATCTGCGATGACATACTGTAAAATCGCTGCGCGCTATGTTCCGAACGCGCAAGCGCAAGGTCGGCGATGGCGCGCGCGATACGTCCATTGCCATCCTCAAACGGGTGGATCGTCACGAACCAAAGATGCGCGATGCCAGCGGCAATGACAGGATCAATGTCTTTGTCGCTACCAAGCCATGCGAGAAATTTTTGCATCTCACACGAAAGACGATCCGCGACCGGCGCTTCATAGTGAACTTTCTCGCGACCGATTGGTCCTGAGACAACTTGCATAGGACCTGATGTATCGTCGCGCCAATCACCAACAATAATCTTGGTCATGCCGCTGCGTCCGGCCGGGAACAGCGCTGCATGCCATCCGAACAAGCGATCTTCGGTGAGTGGCTGATTATAATTCTGTGTCGCATCGAGCATCATCTCGACCACGCCTTCGACGTTGCGTTCGGCTGGCACCAGTCCTGCGATATCCATGCCAAGGCGACGCGCGATAGATGATCGCACTTGATCCTTGTCGAGCTGCTCGCCTTCGATCTCGCTGGATTTGATAACGTCTTCGGTCAGCGTATGGAGAACGGCTTCTTCGCGCAGCTTGAAGCCTAACGCTTCCATGCGACCGATCAAACGTCCTTGCCTGTGCCGGACATGGGCAAGGCTTGCGGCCAAGGCTTGATCCTGCCACCGGAATGTAGGCCACTCATCGTGCTTGTGGATATATGTCATAATCTCCGCATTTCTTGCGGAGATTATAGCCTTGATTCTCCGCAAAAGGCAAGATTATTCTCCGCTCATCATGCGGAGAATAAGGCGCTCAATCTCCGCAAAGAGACCCTCCACTCATCTATATGAGAGCGCAAATCGACATTCTGCTCACATATATGTGATGATCAAACTGGAATGAAAATCGCAATACGAACTCCTTGGCATCAAACAATCAAGGAGAGGGATAATGGATAGTAAAATTGACAAGACCTATATCGATGATCTGAAAAAATACCTTGATAACTATGATCTTTCTGATGACCAGAAAGAAGATATTATTATGATCATTCTATCTATATGCGATCAATCACATTGATGAAGCATTTAATGGACCAAGCGCCAAACACATTAGCGATAGGTATGAAGAGCTCAAAAAGAATCTGCCTCTGAACTGATGGGGTCGTCTAATTGCGGGTCAAATTGCAAGAGCCTTTCTGCGCTTTGATGCCGTATGCCGGGTGCAGGGTCGTCTTCGCGGTCGGCAGAAGCCGCCGCATGATGGAGCTTCGCGGGAGGAGACTTCCAATGTGGACGACGCACTGTGCTGGTAACCAGCAGTGCAACCCCATCAACGGAATGGCTCTGTCCACGCCCCGACAGGGACGTATCTAAGCGTTCAAGGCGAACGCAAACCTTTAAGCCGCTGGAGCCGGGGCTCCCGCGGTCCAATCGAAGAACTAGCCCGATTTCAGCATCGCATGCATTGTTACAGCCAGTTTACGGGCAACAGCCACGGCGGCCCTTTTGAACCCGACGCGTTCTCTCATCTGGAGGCCCCATGTCCGCAAGCTACTCTCCGCCGAGCTACGAGTCAGGATGACGGTTGCCGCTTCGTAGAGAAGGCCGCGTAGGTGGCTATCGCCGCGTCGGGAGATATGAGCGTTATAGTCAACTTCTCCTGACTGGTAGCGGCGCGTGGTCAGACCAAGCCAGGCTCCGACTGAACGTGAATGTCGGAAGTTGCCGGGATCCTCGATTACAGTGGTGAACGAAGTGGCGGTGATCGCACCGATGCCAGGGATCGACATGAGAAGCTGACACGCTTGGCTTTGGCGTGCACCAGCAACGAGCTGGCGCCCAAGTTCGGCGGCATGCAAGCGGATGCTACGCCAGGATTCCAGAAGTGGAATCACGATGGCCGCAAGATCGCCTCGATCAATAACAAGTTCGCGAACGTGCTCTTCAAACTTGCTTCCCTTGCCTGGAGGAACGACCAAGCCGAACGTCTTCATCAGACCTCGGATTTGATTGGAAAGTTCGGTAGTGATGTGGACCAGCTTGGTGCGTGCTGCGACCAGAGTGCGCGTTAGCATGCTGTCAAAACCCTTGACCCGAACCTCACGATAGAAGCCGACCTGCGCGAGATGCGCCAGTCCGTCAGCATCGTTGCCACCTGTCTTGTTCGCCGCCATATCGAGCGCAGCTTTGGCATGGCGTGCATCGATGCAGATCGCAGGAAATCCTTCGGCACACAGCGCATGATAAAACCACACCGACAACGGACCTGTCTCAAACACGATCCGGAGTGCTGCAGGTGCACGCTTGCGAATGACTTCAGCGATCACCTTCGGATCGGAGGCACACTTGCCGCGCCAAATCCGCTTGCCATCGCGGCGAATAGAAACTGCCGTCTCTTTCAACGACACGTCGAGTCCGATATATTCTTCCATGGTTGTTCTCCGTTCAATGGTGGGCCCGGCTACCAGTCGTGAGCCCGTATCCTCATCTTATCGGGGAACAGCCACCTGCTTCCATGCATGATTGTCTCACGGGCGACTCGCTCCCGCGATTACGCCATGTGGATGCCCCCTTCGGCGGCATTGTATAATGCCATTTTGGCACCGCTGTGGTGCCATTGAAGGAGAGGCACATGTCAGAGGTACACATTTTGGCGATCGACCTTGCGAAGCGGAGCTTTCAGGTTTGCGCAACAGCTGTGGGTGGGGCGGTTCTATTTAACCGGACGGTTTCCCGCGCAAAGCTGGAAAAGTTGTTGAGCGAGCAAAGCCCCTGCATCGTGGCGATGGAGGCCTGTGCGACAAGCCATTTCTGGGGCCGGTTTGCGCAAGATCTTGGCCATGATGTCCGGCTGATCCCCCCGATTTATGTGAAGCCGTTCGTGAAGCGGCAAAAGAACGATGCTGCAGACGCGGCCGCGATTGCCGAAGCTGCCTTACGCCCCAACATGCACTATGTGGCGGTCAAGAGTGCCGAACATCAGGCACGGGCGGTGGCATTTCGGACTCACCAATGCTTTGTCCGGCAGCGCCCCCAGCTGATCAATGCCCTGCGCGGCCATCTGGCCGAGTTCGGATTGGTCGTCGCCCAAGGGCCCGCTAACCTGAAAGCGGCTACCGTCATGATAGCAGATGAGAATATCAAACTGCCCGGCGCAGTGCGCGACATTGTGGGCATCTACCTCGACCAAATCGAACGGCTCACCCAGAAGATCGATGGTCGGACCTTACGGCTAAGGGAGGCCACAAAGGTCAATGACGAAATGCGGCGGCTATGCTCTGTGCCGGGCGTCGGATCGATCACTGCCAGTGCCATCATGGCCTTCGCGCCCGATCTAAAGACTTTCTCCAGTGGCAGGAACTTCGCCGCCTGGCTTGGCTTGGTGCCCCGACAACGCTCGACGGGTGGCAAGACCCGCCTCGGGTCGATCAGTAAGATGGGGCAGAGCGACATCCGCAAACTGCTGATTGTCGGTGCCATGAGCCGGATCCGCTGGATCGTGCGCAAAGGTGTGCTGCCTGACAACTGGTTGGGTCGCGTTCTGGGGCGTAAGCCACGCATGGTGGCTGCTGTAGCGCTGGCAAACAAAATGGCTCGTATCATCTGGGCGATGATGACCAAAGAACAGAATTACCGAATGGCGTGATCCGTTGCTTTTAACCAAAACCAAAGCGGTGAGCGCTTAGGGGCCAAAAGCCCCGGCAAGGAGATCGACTGACGACAAATGCGGCAAGGACTTCAATGTTCAGGATGGGGAAAACCAGTCCCGGTGCTCGAGCATCAAAGCTCTCTGAACCGATGTGGACCCTGTTCTTCGAACTGCATGCCGGCCCGTGGCAAATATCAGGCCACATCAAGAGGCCTGACACACGAGCGATAGAAGCGCCGAGCCATAAAAATAGTCAAAGAATCACGTTGCAAAACTGGGGGCATCCACACGCGATCCCAATTCCAGCTTACAGACACATGATGCCTCAGATCAACCCGCTACCTCCGGATGGCGAAGCTGATTTAGAGGATGACTCACAGACGGCGACCTTTGGAGTCTCGACACTCAAGCACGGCTATT
Organism: Sphingorhabdus sp.; assembly: GCA_049663505.1. Lineage (GTDB taxonomy): Bacteria > Pseudomonadota > Alphaproteobacteria > Sphingomonadales > Sphingomonadaceae > Sphingorhabdus_B. Next base: position 6,402 of record JBATDO010000132.1, on the reverse strand, counting down.
CAAAAGTGCTGCAGCCGGTCTTTATGCTGGTTCAGAATGACTTTCCGCCTAGCTTCGACATAGAAATCGGGATTTCCTGCAACGAAACAGAGGCATTTGAGTCCGTCATAAAGGTTGAGTGCGTGTTAGCGGGCACCAGCTAGCTCAGGCGTTGTCACCCGTTTCAAAGTCGTCGGGCAAACCCTCAAATGCGAATGGGTTGAGAAATTGTCGACGCCATAAGAAGGCGCGCTCGGCCTCACCGAGTTGCCCTTCGTCGCAGACCGCTGTCCATTGGGATTTGATGCGCGCGATCTGTTGCGTGATTACTGTGCGCGCACGCACATCATCAAGCAGAAAGACCGGCGCGGCTTCGAGGCATAGCGACAATTGGCTCATGCGGCGGTTGCCGAGGATGAGCATGGCTTGCGTCGCCTCTCCGCCGGTCCGGCCCTGTGGGCATAGATCATAGGCGGGAGTTAGCCGAAGCGATTTACCATCCCAAAATGCGGCATGGTTGCGCGCGTGATCATCGGTATTGCCGCACAGAATATTGAATACGATGCGTGCAAACAATTCGGTCAGCGTTCCCACAGGGTCATCGAAGCGGTGGCGGATGATGGTCGCCAGTTCCTCATAGCTTGCGTAGCGCGCTTCCGTTTCATCAAGGTCGAACAGCGTCAATGCCGAGACGATTCCTCGACGCAACCAGCTTCCGCCATCGGCGGCGCGGTCGAATCGTTCGATCAGCAATACGTCTTTGCCGAGCGCATGGGTGAGCTTGACCGGTGCGACGGCAAGGCCGACGCGCTCTGCAAGACGCATAGCTATAAATTCGGCCTTTACGACATTGTAGAGGTCGTTCGTCGCCGAAAATTTAGCGATGTACTTCTTGTCGCCGTCTTCGATCAGCGCCTTGGGCCGTGCGCCGCCAAGTGACGAGCCATGCTGCAATGCTTGGTCGAGTTCGGGCGTAAGTTGCACGGCTTTTTCGACTCGCTCAGCGGACTCCATAAGTTCGGCAAGTGTGGCGTTCTTGCGCTGGCGCGGCACATAGTCGGTCGGCGAGCGCTGGAAGTCGAGCATACCGATGCGGTCGGAGCCGGATTCCAGCAAATAGGTAAGCTCGTCCAGATCGGTTTGCGCGGCTTCGTCGCCTTTTTGGCCGGTCACGCGGTTGATTATGACGCGCCGCCCCCATGCGTCGGGCGAGCCGTCGCGGATGCTGCTGGGTAGCAGCATCTTATTGTGAGTTTCGATGGCACCGGCGCGCAGCGGTAATTCGGGGTCGTAAATGGCAATGGCATCAGCGCGCGCTAAATAGCTTTGTCCGTAGTTGAAGGTCAGCCGCCCGTCGCGCGCGCGCGCCAAGCGTCCGGCGACAACGGGCTGGGTTGCGTCGGGCAGCCAAATCCAGACGAATGCCTCGTCGGTACGATTTTCAGAAGTCATCTTTCACCTCGACGCGCGGCTTATGGATGGCTTTCGGAAGCAGGCGGAGCTTGTCTTCCTGTTCGACGAGAAGCGTGGTGAGGCGGCTTCGGTCGCTTTCAAAGAGCGGGACGCCTACTATGGCGGCGGCCTCGAATACCAAGCCAATGCCGCAGCGCGGATCGCCATGCTCGATACGGCGCATCATGTCGCGCGACACACCTGCGCGCATGGCCAATTCTTCAATGCCAAGTTTACGCTCTATCCGATGGATGCGAATGAGCTGGCCAAGCACAGCGACGGCTTCCTTGCCGTAGCGGGAATAGGAACGGGGAACGGATTTGCTGCGCTCGATAGCCACAAGGATGCCTTTCTTTATCCTTGCAATACATGCCTCAACGTGAAGGCTATGTCAAGACAATGGCTTACATATAAGTCATAAGTCTATTTATGGCTTATATGTAAGCCATTGGCAGATGGATATTGCAATGACGGCACTCCGTCCGGAGTGCTTGTCGTCAATGGCTTCCTGGTTCGATACGGCCTTTGCGAAGTTTGGCCAACGCGGTTCCGCGCTCGGCTAGGTTGTCTCCCACTCCCCGATGTAATCGGGAATATCGAGGTCGCCAAGATCGACACCATTGGAAGCCGAGTCGAAGAAACAGGAACACTTATCCGCGAAGGTGGTGGCTTTGCCCTACGCCGCGATATTGGCGGGCGCTGGATGCTCGACATGCACCGTGTGCCCATTGATCACATTGAAAAGCGCGTTCGTATCACTGGCGTGGTTGTTGCCGAACGGCTGGTCGATGTCGACGCGTTAGGCCCGGATGTACCTGCCGCCTAACTTCGTTATTTGCCGTTGTCACAACACTAGGTGCACTATCAGTGTGCCCCTGCAGATTGTAGTAAGCATCGGTGAAGCAATGCCCCAACAATCGCACGATAGAACGCCACTTCGATTAAATCTCTGAATTATCAAAGAATAATTCTTTAGATTACTGATGCTGGCATTTTCTGTGTTCACAAAGCGGTGCAGGATTGTGCAACGGCGGTGCAATCTTAATTCAATCGGACATAGAAATGGCGCGCCCTACAGGAGTCGAACCTGTGGCCTCAAGATTAGAAGTCTCGCGCTCTATCCAGCTGAGCTAAGGGCGCGCGCTGCCACGCGCAATAACCACTTTGCGTGTTTGTGCAAAGGCGGTTATGCGATTCTCCATGCAATCGTCCCAAATTATTACACAAAGTGCAGAAGCAGCGTCGGGCAGGCACTTTCGATATTATGATTTCGTGATGGCAGCATTTGTTGCCATCTTGCTCCTTTCCAACGTCATAGGTGCGGCAAAACCTGCTGCCGTGAGCGTTGGCGGCGAGGAGTGGGTATTCGGCGCAGGGATCCTGTTTTTTCCACTGGGTTACGTGATTGGCGACATTCTGACCGAGGTTTATGGATATGCGCGCGCCCGGCGCGTCATCTGGGCAGGATTTGCTGGCCTTTTGTTCATGGCATTCATGAGCTGGGTGGTCGTGTCTCTTCCGCCTGCACAAGGCTGGGATGGCCAGTCTGCATATGAGTCCGTTTTTGGACAAGTGTGGCGCATTGTCTTTGCATCTATCGCAGCATTTTGGGCTGGCGAGTTCGTCAACAGCTACGTAATGGCACGCATGAAGATATGGACGCAGGGCAAGCACCTCTGGTCGCGAACAATCGGCTCAACATTTGTTGGTCAGGGTGTAGACAGCCTCATATTCTATCCGTTGGCCTTTTGGGGCGTCTGGGAAAACAAGGTTGTATTGACTGTGATGCTGACGAACTGGCTTTTGAAACTGACGTGGGAGATCGTCTTGACTCCCGTGACTTACGCTACGGTCGGCTGGTTGAAAAGACGTGAGGGCGTGGACATCTTCGACCAAGGCACCGATTTTACTCCATTCAAAACCAGGGTCTGATGCAGGAAAAATTGCAGCAACTGGCCGAACACTGGATCGGTTACAAAATCCGGCTGGTTGAATATGTCGGACTGACCAATGACGCGATGCATGTTCACGGGTCGCTTTTGATCCTGTTCCTATGCGCTATCGTGTTGCGACGACGTCCCGACAATTTATTTTGTTGGCTGATTGTCCTGCTGGCTGAATTGTTCAACGAATATGCAGATCTGCAGGGCGAAGCTCCCGGTGAGGCGAGCATCGAAGCTGGCTTGCATGATCTTTACAATACGATGTTCTGGCCAACGCTCATACTGATCATGGGGCGTTTCCTGTTTCCACCCAGAAAAAAACAACACAGCGTCAAAGCTGATAACTCAGGCGCTTTGGCCAACCAGACTGTGGACCAGGCTGGTGAAGAGCCGGCGTCCATCTGAACCGCCCTGGATGGGGTCGATCATCCGTTCGGGATGCGGCATCATGCCAAGCACATTTCCTTTGTCGTTGAGCAGACCGGCAATATTGCGTGCAGAACCGTTCACGATCTCCGCATAGCGAAAGGCCACGCGACCATTGCCCTCTATCCGGTCCAGCGTTTCGTCATCTGCAAAATAGTTGCCATCATGGTGCGCAACCGGAATCCTGATTTCCTCTCCTGCTTCATAGTCGCTTGTAAAGACAGACTGGTTGTTCTCGACTACCAGTCGCACTTCGCGGCAAACAAAACGGATGGCAGCATTGCGCATCAGCGCTCCAGGAAGCAGACCGGCCTCGGTCAAAATCTGGAATCCATTGCACACACCCAGGACAGGCACGCCGCGACCTGCCGCCTCGACGACTGCCTTCATTACCGGTGAACGTGCAGCCATTGCTCCTGATCGCAAATAGTCGCCGTACGAAAAGCCGCCTGGAACAGCAATCAGGTCTAGGGCATTGGGCAAGCTTGTTTCGCGGTGCCAGATCATGCGCGTCTCGGCACCCGTAACATCGCGAATGGCAACGGCCATGTCGCGGTCACAATTAGAACCAGGGAACTGGATGACAGCTGCCCGCATTAGGCTTGCTCTATCTCGAAATTCTCAATGACCATGTTTGCGAGCAGCTTGGTGCACATCGCTTCGAGGTCTGATCTCGACACCCCAGGCTCATGGTCAATCTCTATCAGTCGTCCAGCGCGCACATCGTTCACGCCCTCGAAACCAAGGCCTTCAAGCGCGTGATGAATGGCCTTCCCCTGTGGGTCAAGAACACCATTTTTGAGGGTAACAAATACGCGGGTTTTCATCGGCTGACCTGATTTGATGGTTGTTGGCCTTCCTATAGAAGCCAAAAGAAACGAAACAAGGGGGTGGTTGCGCAGTATCGAGAAATTAACCATCTTTGGCAATGCGGTCTTGAGGGTAATGCATTTATGTACATTCATCACAGATCGGTCCGTGATGTGGTTGGACCGGACGGAGAAACCCATGGTTGGATTAGCAACTGCAATATTCATCGGGCTGTTTAGCTTTGGCCATGAATTTTTTGGCTGGGGAAGCGCCGCGAATGACGATGTTCAGCTCGGGCTCTTTCTTGCATTCATTCTAGGAATCGTCTGCGGTTACAAGACGAAAGGATGAGCCGAAAGGATAGGCTGGAAAATCAGCCGTTCAAAGGATTCGTCCTTTCCGGTTGCGCTGGCACGGTTCGACAGGTGATCCAGGCAGGTCTTGCCAACTAGGCTTTCGCAGCGTTCCAAATATCAAAACATGCTATTGATCTGAAAGGTCTCGTGGACGTTTCAAAAAACTAGGTCTGTCAAGCTTCGTCCTTGGTTCTCGGGCGCAATGCCAAGTGACCCCGGGGTGTGCGTCAGCAAGCACTATGTGCCGCAAAACCTGCGCGGCCATAACGATTAAATGATGAGGCCTGTCAGTTACTTGCCCTTGCGCAATCGATGGCTCACCAGGTCAAGAACCGCGCCTTCGCTTTCATCTGGCATCAGACCAAGCCGACGCGCGACTTCCTGATACGCTTCTGCTTCACCGCCGAGATCTCGGCGGAACCGATCCTTGTCGAGCTTCTCTCCCGTTTCGATATCCCACAATCGGCAGCCATCGGGACTAATTTCGTCTGCCAAAATGATCCGCGAGAAGTCGCCATCAAAAAGGCGCCCAAATTCTAGCTTGAAATCGACCAAACGGATGCCAATTGCCGCGAACATACCGCACATGAAGTCGTTGATGCGAATTGCCATGGATGAAATGTCCTGCATTTCTTCTTGGGTCGCCCATCCAAAACAAGCAATATGCTCTTCGGCCACGAGCGGGTCACCAAGGCTGTCGTCCTTGTAGCAATATTCGAGCAAGGTATGCGGTAAGGGCGTACCTTCTTCGATTCCCAGTCGTTTCGAAAGTGTGCCTGCAGCGACATTGCGCACGATGACTTCGATAGGAACGATCTCGACCTGCCTGATGAGCTGCTCTCTCATGTTGAGCCGTCGAATGAAGTGGGTCGGAATACCGATGTGCGACAGCCGCGTGAATACATGTTCGGACACGCGATTGTTGATCACGCCCTTGCCAGCAATAGTGCCCTTCTTCTGGGCATTAAACGCTGTGGCGTCATCTTTGAAATATTGGATCAGCGTGCCTGGTTCAGGACCCTCATAAAGAATCTTGGCCTTGCCTTCGTATATTTTGCGGCGGCGGGTCATAATGTTGGTACCTGCTGTGCGCGGAAGCGCTTTGAAACAATAACCCCGGCGGTGCCAAGCCCCGTTCCTCGGGACTCGGCACTGCCGGGGTGTTACCCGGCATATAAGCGATTGCGCGGGCGGGCGCAATTCGTGATAGTCCAGTTCGACATTTGTGGAAAGGAGAGCCGTTTGCCGCTCGAACTGGAATTGCTGATCCGTGCATATGCCAGTGGTATTTTTCCAATGGCAGATGCGCGCGACGATCCCGAGACATTCTGGATAGAACCAGAGCAGCGGGCAATTTTGCCACTGGATGGCTACAAACTGTCACGATCACTTGCAAAGACGATAAGGCAGGATCGCTTCACGGTCACGGCCGATAA
>JBATDO010000131.1:0-1605 GCA_049663505.1 Sphingorhabdus sp. | reverse complement strand
CCTTGCTGACCGATTGAAAGCGCTTCCCTCCGATTCGGCCAGAGAGCGCGCCTTGGCGTCGCTCATGCGAACCTTGGAGAAAGCGGAAGGCGGATAGGGAAATGCACCTAAGGGACTTTCCCGATTTGCCCAAAGTGCCCACGAAGTCAATATGATGAGGTGTTGTGGTACTAACTCGTTAAGAGTTTGAGGAGAATTTCGATGAAGTCCGATAGCCAGTTGCAGAAGGATGTAATGGCTGAGCTGGAATGGGAGCCGAGGGTTGATCACGCGAATATCGGTGTCGCTGCCCAGGACGGCGTCGTGACACTGACAGGCCATGTCAGCAGCTACTCGTCAAAACTTGCAGCAGAACAGGCAGCACGACGCGTCAAGGGCGTCCGCGGACTTGCCGAGGAAATCGAAGTTCGCTTTCCCAGTGATGCCAAGATGTCCGATCCTGAAATTGCAAAGCGCATTGCCGACATGTTCGAATGGAGTGTCAATATTCCCAAGGAAAAGATCGGCATAAAAGTCGAGCATGGCTGGGTAACGCTCAGTGGCCAGGTCGGATTTAACTATCTGCGTGAAAATGCAAAAGACATGGTTTCACGAACAAGCGGGGTGAAGGGTGTGACCAACCTTATCGAGGTAAAGCATTCGCCTTCAGCGCTTGATATCCGTAGTCGCATAGTGGATGCATTGAAACGATCGGCCGACCTCGACGCCAGTACCATTACCGTTGTGACAGACGGTGACACCGTGAAACTCGGGGGCAAAGTGCACACCAGCTACGAGCGCCGCATCGCGCAACGGGCGGCATGGGCCGCTCCAGGTGTCAACCGCATCGAAGACAACATATTAGTCATCTAGATACCATATTGGTCATCTAAATATTGGAATCCCCCTTATTGCGACCCGAGGGGACCACTGGGCAGGCCTTGTTGCTCATGAGTGCAAGGCCTGCTCCCTTTTTGAATGCGAAGCGCTGAACGAGACTTTCAATCTGTTCACTGGCTAATGCGCTCGATTGTCCTTGTCTCCTAAACCGCAATGACAGGCGCTGAGCTCATGTGGTTGGAGTATCTCTGGTTCTCGGCATCGAGATTGAACATCTTGCTGAACATTATCTTGCCGACAAACGCCGGCGCCGTTCGGTTTCCCGAACATTTTACGCATAAGCCATCCGTGCTTGCAATTGTTTGTGTCGCGTTAAACCGGATTCACTGTGTCCGGGCCTGCCGTGGGCCCGCACCAGTTAGCAGCAGGTTTTCCAAAGCGCATCCAAGGCACACGAACAGATGGTGGTTGCCTGGGTCCACGATTGGTATTCGACGTGAGAGATCTGGAATAATCGCGATATGGACACCGTTGAGCGCGAAACGCCAAGATTATCAGTTATGTCCGTCAGCGGCCAGGCTTGCGTACCGCGAGCATCGCTCGCACTTTTGGGTTTTCGATGATCGGGTTCCTAAGCATTTCGGCTGCCAGCTGGAAGTCGGTCATGTTGCCTGTGCCACATCCGATCAATGGCACTGAGGCTGATGCAAGGGCGGGTCCAGAGATGAAGTCTCTGCGGCTCTGGATCGCGCATTCCTTATGCAGAGTTGGTGGCAAGCCTACTTC
>JBATDO010000130.1:0-1878 GCA_049663505.1 Sphingorhabdus sp. | reverse complement strand
GCCAAACCGCGGCGAGCGCCGCGCGCGCGTGATCGACGTCGTGCCTTTGGGCACGGGGAGCAAGATCGCGGTTGTCGAGTTCGGCGACAAGGAACTGCTGGTCGCCGTTTCGCGCACCCAGATCTCTCTCCTGAGCGAACGCGAGAAAGGTGACTTCCATGCTTAGGCTGCTCTCGTTCACGGTCGCGGTCCTTGCCTCGCTCATGATCGCAGATCCGGCAATGGCACAGTCCGGTGAAGCGCTCGAGCGCAGCATCGCGGCGGTGTCGGGCGATGGCAAGTCGCTCTCGCTATCACTGCAAATATTGCTGCTGATGAGCCTCCTGACGGTCTTGCCGTCGCTCTTGCTGATGATGACGAGCTTTACCCGCATCATCATCGTCCTGTCGATACTGCGCCAGGCGCTTGGCCTCCAGCAAACACCGCCAAACCAGGTGCTGGTCGGATTGAGCCTGTTTCTCTCGCTTTTCGTGATGCAACCAGTCCTGTCCGACATCAACACCAACGCGATTGAACCTTATGGCAAGGATGCCATCTCGATCGAGGAAGCCATTTCACGTTCGGGCACCGCCTTTCACGGCTTCATGATGAAGCAAACTCGAAAGTCCGATCTGGCGATGTTTGCCAAGATTTCCAATTCGCCGGCTTTCCAGAGCAAGGAACAGGTCCCGTTCTCGGTATTGCTGCCTGCCTTTGTCACCAGCGAACTCAAGACCGCGTTCCAGATCGGCTTCCTCATCTTCCTGCCCTTCCTGATCATTGACCTCATCATTGCCTCTGCGCTCATGTCGCTCGGCATGATGATGCTCTCACCCACCATCATATCAATGCCGTTCAAGCTGTTGCTGTTCGTCCTGGTGGATGGCTGGGCGCTGACCATGGGGTCACTTGCCAGCTCGTTTGTGAGATAGCGCACATGGACGCAGACTATTTCATTGGCGTTGCCCAGCAGGCACTTTGGGTACTTGCGCTCGGCTCTGCCCCGATACTGATACCCGCGCTCGTCATCGGTGTCATCCTCGGCATGATCCAGGCAGCAACCTCGATCAACGAAGCAACACTCAGCTTCGTGCCAAAGCTGATCGTGGTGGCTGCATCGCTGGCATTGTTCGGCAGCAGCATCATGATGCTGCTGGTCGACTTCACCCGCGAGATCTTTGCGCGCATCCCAGACCTCATCTTATGATGCTTGGCGCCTTCGGCAACGTGGAGCAGCAGCTGTTTATCTGGCTGCTGGCGATGATCAGGCCCGGTGCGGCCTTTCTCGCAGCCCCGATCTTTGGTGCTGCGTCCGTTCCTGTACAATTGCGGATCATCCTGGCGCTGGCGGTCGGTATCCCTGCCGCCTCGGCCTCCCAGATGGGTCTGCCAGTCGACGGAATATTCAGCCTGCAAGGCATGCTGTTCATTTTCGCCGAGGTCCTGGCCGGTCTTGCAATGGGCTTTGCCCTCCAGATCGGCTTTGCAAGCGCATTGCTTGCAGGCGAGGTCATCAGCAACACCATGGGCCTGGGCTTTGCCTCGATGGCCGATCCGGTCGGTGGCCAGATGAGCCCTGCAATCGGGCAATTCCTGTCGATGCTCGCGACATTCCTGTTTCTCGCCCTCGACGGTCACTTGGCCTTTGTATCCATGATCGTCGAAAGTTACCGGCTCCTGCCTCCCGGCAATGCCTGGATCTCGGTTGCAGCCCTGGGCTCGATGGTCAAATTTGGCGGGCTCGTCTTTGCAGCCGGTCTCTCGATTGCGCTTCCGGTCGGATTTGCAATGGTGCTCGTCCAGGTCATCATGGCAGTCATCGCGCGTTCGACACCGACGCTCAACCTCTTTTCGGTCGGCATGCCGGCAACCTTGCTGGCAGGGGTCGTCCTGCTCGCG
>JBATDO010000129.1:0-1552 GCA_049663505.1 Sphingorhabdus sp. | reverse complement strand
TTTGATTAGATGAGAGGAATGAAATCCGTGCGTTACGCTTATGCAGTCACCACCGCTCTCCTGCTTGCCGGAAGTACCGTCGCATTGGTCAACGGCAACCCGGTTACCGCGCAAACAGGCTTGCCTGTCTCAGCGCAGGCCAACCTGGCGCCAGCTGGCGCGCCTGCGACCTTTGCCGATCTGGTCGCCCAATTGCAGCCTGCAGTCGTCAATATCGCCACGAGGCAAAAGGTCCAGGTTGCAACGAGCCTCAACCCGTTCACCGGCGAACGCCGTCCGGTGACGCAGGAGCAGGCAAGCGGCGGGTCAGGTTTCCTGATTTCAGCTGATGGCTATATCGTGACCAACAATCACGTGGTTGCAGGCGGCCCTGCTGGCGAAGCCGTGGACAAGGTCACCGTCACCTTGTTCGATGGCAAGGAATATACAGCCGACATCGTCGGGCGAGATCCGCAATCCGACATCGCACTGTTGAAAATCAAGGCAAACGGCCTCCCCTTTGTCGCCTTGGCAGATTCAAAGAAGAGTCGCGTTGGTGACTGGGTGATCGCCATCGGGAACCCGTTGGGATTAAGCAGCACGGTAACCGCCGGCATCATTTCTGCCTTGCAGCGCAACATCGGTGCTGGAGGAGCTTATGACCGCTTCATCCAGACTGACACAGCGATCAATCCGGGCAACTCGGGTGGACCGCTGTTCAACCTGCGCGGCGAGGTCATCGGCATCAACAACCGCTTGATTTCACCGATCGGCGCAAACATCGGCGTGGGCTTTGCAATTCCGGCAGAGGAAGCAGCGCCCGTGATCGAATCGCTCAAAAAGGGCGTCCGTCCTGAGCGGGGCTATTTGGGCATCAGCATCACACCGGTCAGTGAAGACCTTGCAGATGCGCTCGGCCTCGAAAAGAATCGCGGAGAATTTGTCGCACGGGTCGTGGCTGGTGAAGGAGCCGCCAATGCGGGCCTGAAGGAAGGCGATATCGTACTCAAGGTCAATGGTCGTGACATCACGCCTGAAGCAACATTGTCTTACATCGTTGCCAACATCAAACCGGGCACGAAGATTCCGCTCGATATCTTGCGCGAAGGCAAGCCCTTGAAGCTGAATGCGACCGTGGGTACACGCCCGCCTGAAGAAACGCTTGCCCAAAGCAACTTCAATCCGGAAGAAGAAAAAGACTTCCAGAACAATGGCGAAACGCCGGATGCCAAAACGGTCCGTGATGCAATCGGCGTGAGCGTCATTCCACTTGATGCAGAAATCGCACGCCAGCTAGGCATGGGCACAGACATCAAGGGCGTGGTCATCGACGTTCCGGGACAGGGCAGCGGATCACGAGCAGGCTTGCGTCGGGGCGATGTAATCGTCTCTGCAACCTACAAGCCCGTTGCAACTCCAGCAGCGCTTGCAGCAGCTATCCGGGATGCCAAGGCAGCGGGACGCAGTGCGATATTGCTCGGCGTCAAGCGTCGCGGCGCACCAACGCAATATGCAACTGTAAAGATCGAGGAATAAGACTGCCACAGGGCAGAGCCAATGGCCCTGCCCTGTG
>JBATDO010000128.1:0-4242 GCA_049663505.1 Sphingorhabdus sp. | reverse complement strand
GCCGTGTTGTCTGCTATCTCGCGCGCCAGTGCCTGCGCTGCGGGCAAGAGTTGATCGGGTGCGTGCACGGAACGCACAAGGCCACCGGCCAGCGCTTCGGCAGCGCCAAAGACGCGACCTGTCATACACCATTCAAGTGCCTGCTGCATGCCGACAAGGCGGGGCAAAAACCAACTTGATGCGGCCTCGGGAACGATACCGCGGCGAGCAAACACGAAACCAAAACGGGCCGTGTCGCTTGCCAGGCGGAAATCCATCGCGAGTTGCATGGTGGCGCCAATACCAACGGCGGCACCATTGATTGCGCCGATGACCGGCTTGGTGGACTGGAACAGGCGCAACGTCAAACGTCCACCTGAATCGCGCACGCGTTCATCGCCAAGCGTATCCACCGTGGAACCGCTGGCAAACACTTCGCCACCACCTTCCGGTGTCAGGTCCGCACCTGCGCAAAAGGCTCGGTCGCCTGAACCGGTCACGATAATTGCGCGAACCGTGTCATCTGCATCTGCCAGATCAAGCGCCGCACAGATTTCCAGCATCATGGTACCGGTAAATGCATTCATCTTCTCAGGTCGATGAAGCGTGATCGTCGCGATCCCGCGTTCGACACCGTACAATATCTGACTGAACGCCCCGGCCATTGGTCAGCGCGGCGCCATGCGGATGGCACCGTCGACACGCACATCCTCGCCGTTGAAATAGCCACATTCGATCATCGTCAGCGCGACCTGGGCATATTCATGGGGATGGCCGAGCCGCTTGGGGAATGGCACTGACGCAGCGAGCGCGTCCTTGACCTGCTGGGGCGCGCCATTCATGAGCGGCGTGTTGAAGATGCCAGGCAAGATCGTGTTGATCCGGATACCTTCGCTCATCAGGTCACGCGCGATGGGAAGTGTCATGCCAACAATCCCGCCCTTGGACGCTGAATAGGCAGCTTGCCCCATCTGGCCATCCTCGGCCGCAACCGAAGCAGTATTCACCATGGCACCGCGTTCGCCGTCATCCAACGGATCGAGCGTCAACATGCCAGCTGCAGACTTGGCAACGCACCGGAACGTGCCGACAAGGTTGATCTGGATGATCCGGTCGAACGCATCGAGCGGGAAATGCTTGATCGAGCCGTCTTCCTTTGATCGGCTTGCAGTTTTGGCAGCGTTTCCTGTGCCAGCACAGTTCACCAGGACGCGCTCCTGCCCATGCGCTGCACGCGCCTTGGCAAAGCCTGCATCGACGCTGTCGTCACTCGTCACATTGACCTCGCAGAAAACCCCACCGATTTCAGCCGCTACCGCTTCGCCCCGTTCTGCCTGCAAGTCGAATATTGCGACCTTGACACCCTTTGCTGCCAGCGCGCGCGCGGTTGCTTCACCAAGTCCTGACGCACCGCCAGTGACAACGGCCGCAACAGATGAATCCAGTTTCATGCTCAATCCCTTTTACTGTGAGTTTAGAAGCGCTTAAACGCGCTCAATAATCGTTACGTTGGCTTGACCACCACCTTCGCACATGGTCTGCAATCCATATTTGCCGCCGCGTGCCTCAAGGGCATTCAGCAGTGTCGCCATGAGCTTTGTGCCCGAAGCACCGAGCGGGTGACCGAGCGCAATTGCTCCGCCGTTGACATTGATCCTAGAACGGTCAGCGCCGACATGCTTCAGCCAGGCCAGTGGAACAGGAGCAAAGGCCTCGTTGACCTCATAGAGATCAATATCCTCGATCCGCATTCCCGAACGGGCCAGGGCTCGATCTGTTGCAAACAATGGCTCTTCGAGCATGATGACGGGATCGCCACCGGTCACTGTCAGGTTCACGATCCTCGCGCGCGGCGTCAGTCCATGCTCCTTCAATGCCTTTTCAGACACGATCAGGACAGCAGAGGAACCATCGCAGATCTGGCTGGCATTGGCAGCGGTGATCGAACCACCTTCTTGCAGCAGCTTGACTGCAGACAGGCTTTCCATGCTTGCATCGAAGCGAATACCTTCGTCGCTCTCATGCATCATCTTGCCTTCGGGCGTCTCGATTTCAATGCCGACAATCTCGTTGGCAAACGCTCCGGCCTTGGTCGCTGCAATAGCCTTTTGATGGGATTCGAGCGCGAACTGGTCGAGATCTGTGCGGGAAAATCCGTGCTTCTTGACGAGCATTTCAGCACCCATGAACTGGCTGAACATGATGCCCGGATAGGCCTTTTCGAGCCGGGGGCTCTTGTAGAGCCCAAGCCCCTCCTTCTTGAACAGGACCGATGTAGAGCCCATAGGCACGCGCGACATGCTCTCGATGCCGGCTGCAAGGACGATGTCCTGTGTGCCCGACATCACTCCCTGGGCTGCAAATTGCATTGCCTGCTGCGAGGAACCGCATTGCCGGTCGATACTGACCGAGGGAATCGAATTGGGAAGGTTCGAGGCGAGCACGATATTGCGGCCGACGTCACCGGCCTGCTCGCCGCCCATCGTCACGCAACCCATGATGACATCCTCGATCGCTGCGGGATCAAAATCGTTGCGCGCAGCAATCGAGTCGAGAACGGCAGCTCCCAGATCGACTGGATGCACGCCTGCAAGCTTGCCGCCACGCCGCCCACCGGCTGTACGTACTGCGTCCACGATATAGGCATGTGCCATATTAGTTCTCCTCGATGCCAAAATTTAATCGTACGATTAAACCTTGGCGAAGGAGAGTCAAGCGGGAGTTGCGCGCGCCCCTTGACAATAAGGGGACGCGCACTCGTTCACGCTGCTTCGCGTGCGATTGTAATGACCTGCGGATAAGTGAATTCGAGAAGCCCTTCCTCGCCGAGCTCGACCCCGAAGCCCGACTGCTTGTGTCCGCCAAAAGGCGCATTGGGTGCAAGGTGCATCGATTCATTGATCCAAACGGTCCCGGTTTCGAGCTGTTCGGCGACCGCCACTGCGGCTTCAGGATTGCTCGTCCAGATCGACCCGGCAAGACCATAATCCGATGCATTGGCGCGAGTGATGACTTCGTCGACGGTGGAGAATTTCATCAAGGGCATGACAGGTCCGAACTGTTCTTCAGCGACAATCCGGGCATCTTCCGGTGGGTTGTCGAGTACCGTGACTGGAACAAAATATCCCGGGATCGACGGATCATGGTCGCCCCCTGCCAGGAACTTGTAACCCTTGTCCTTGGCGTCCTGGATCAGCTCAAGCACACGATTGTACTGGGGCTTGTTCTGGATAGGACCGATCGCTGTGCCTTGCTCGGCACCGTCGCCCACCTTCACAGCCTTTGCATATTCGGCGATTGCGCTCGACAATGCATCATAGATGTCTTCGTGGATGTAGATACGCTTGGCCGCAATGCAGACCTGGCCTGCATTGTAGAAGCTTGCCCAGAACAGCTTTTCAGCAACTTTCGACACGTCCGCATCAGGCAGAACGATGGCCGCGTCATTACCGCCCAGTTCAAGCGTGATCCGCTTCAAGTCCTTTGATGCAGATTCCATCACGCGTTTTCCAGTTGCAGTCGAACCGGTAAAGGTAATCTTGTCAATATCGGGATGCGATGTGAGCAGCGGTCCAAGCGCGTCACCTCCGGTGATCACGTTGAGCACGCCCGGCGGAAAGACGCCCGCAATCAACTGCGCCATTCGCAATGTTGCAAGCGGGGTGAACGGCGAAGGCTTGAGGACCATCGTACAGCCGGACAGGAGCGCGGGAACGATTTTCTGGACTGCCATCAGGACGGGGAAATTCCATGGCACGATTCCTCCGACCACGCCCACGGGAACGCGCCGCGTACGGCTGAGGCGCTTATCGCTGTCTTCGCTTATCTTTTCGTCGAGGTTGAGCATCGGCAAGGCGCGGGTCATACCGACGCATCCCGCGATTTCGCTACTGGCTTGCATGTGGGGCTTGCCCTGCTCGCTCGTGAGCAAGCGCATGAGCTCGTCGCTATTCGCCTTGATAATGTCGGCCATCTTGGCAAAGCACGCGCGCCGCTCTTCCACGGGCGTCTTTTTCCATGTACCAAAGGCCTTGCGCGCAGCTGCCACGGCCTTGTCAAGTTCGTCCTGACCACAGTCGGGTACCTGTCCGATGACCTTTTCGGTCGCGGGGTTGACGACATCAATCCACTTGCCATTGTCGACCAGCTCGCCGCCTACAAGATTTTTATACTGGGTTACCATCGCGTCATCCTCTTCCATTCAGGCTGCGCTAAATCGCAGCGGTAAAGTCTTCGGTCCACCGACGAAAGTCGCCTGTGACC
>JBATDO010000127.1:0-4381 GCA_049663505.1 Sphingorhabdus sp. | reverse complement strand
GGCGAGCCACGCGCCCCAAACAGGACCCAAAGCCCTTCCCAACGGGAAAGCACTTTCGCATATAATTTTGGGTTTCCCTATCTAAAGGGATGGTGCTGCTGGGGAGGATTGAACTCCCGACCTCGTCATTACCAATGACGCGCTCTACCACTGAGCTACAGCAGCCTGTACCGAAGGTGCGGCGCTATGCGAAGCCTGCGCTCTGTTGTCAAGAGACTTGCGCCACCGTCATGCATTTGGCATCGAACAAACATGGCAAAAGATGCACAAGACAAAGAGCGGATCAAGGCGAAACGGTTGAAAGAGGCTCTTCGAGCTAATTTGCGTCGCCGGAAGGTCCCGAACCAAAACCGCAACATCGGCCCCGAAGAGACGGTAAATAGTCCGTCTTCCTAACTTTCTGAAATTAAACTGCCGACTTTTCCGCCTAGGCTCCTGCGTCCTTCCATCGTAGCCTGGGTGAGACGCGATTGCCCTGCGCGAAGCTGGCTCGGTGTCAAACCGGTAAATTGCTTAAGTTCGCGGATGAGATGGGATTGATCGTAAAAGGCCAGGCCCAGTCCTGCGTCATCAAGGCTGTCGCCATGAGCAAGGGCTTGGGCAGCCCGAAGGGCTCTGTATTTCCGCGCGAGTTTCTTGGGCGGCATTCCGTAATACCGCTTGGTCATGCGCTCAAGTTGCCGCAGGGACAATCCGGTGCTTACCAGGAGATCTTCGACATCTGGATCGCTAAGCTTTGCAAGCCATGAATCGACTTTGCTGGTAAATTCAAATGGTGCAGTGGTTTTGAACCGGAAAATATGTTCAGCGGCCAGGCAGCCCAGCTCAATCTGGTCTGCAAATTCAGGATTTGCGATTAATTGGTCGCGGATCTCCATGATCCATTGCCCAAATATGATCCTCGCATCGAAGGCCTTGTCGACATAGTTTTCTGCGTCGTTCCCCATCAGTGCCACCCATCCAGCCGGCAGCATCCCCCATCCAAAAATTGTAAGGGGGCAATGGGCTCTAGCAATGACTGGTGCAGTGGTTGGACCAATCACTGTGACAGGATAGGTCGGAGCTATTTCGCCAGATGAAAAATGATACTCACCGACGCCGCGCAACTGGAAACGAAACTGGGCACGGTCAGCCCTCTCTATCTCTGAAAAATCGTCGCCTTCATAGTCGAGCCGATAGAGCGACGAAATGAGACTCGCCAGTCGGCCGTCTGGGGCTTCATATTGGACATCTATCATAGCGACCCGGTTCAACTGTCTATACACAGATACGGTACGCAAAAAAAGACCCGCTTTTAACAGCGGGTCTAATAGGAAAAAGAACTCTGCGTTTTGCAACGTTGAGCCCTTCGGGTCGCACAGCCCGTATCCACCAAATATGTAAATAGCTCTTGCACGGAATCGTCATGCTCGCCAAAATCATTTGACATTTTCGGCCAAATTATTGTCATAAATGGTTAACATATTGGAAAAGCTATTCTTCTGCGCGCTTGCGTACAGTCAGAGGTTGCGTCTGTCGCCGTGCTGTTAGATAGGTTGGATATGCTCTATTCCATGCTTCGGCCGGCCCTGTTTTTAGCAGATGCAGAATCGGCTCATCGATTTTCGCTGGCAGCACTCAAATGCGCTGCGTTTCCGTCTCCTGGAAAACCTCGCGATGTTTTGTCGCAACGGATCCTCGGCCTTGACTTCCCCAATCCCGTGGGGCTGGCACCTGGTTACGACAAAAATGCCGAAGTGCCGTCGCAAATCCTGCGGATGGGCTTTGGCTTTACCGAGGTGGGGACGCTCACTCCGAAGCCCCAAGAGGGCAATCCGCGGCCTCGCTTATTTCGATTGGTTAATGACGAAGCTATAATTAACCGTATGGGTTTTAACAATGATGGTCAAGTCGCCGCGCTCGGGCGTTTGAAGAATTATCATCGGGACACAAATGCCGGACCTTTGGGTGTGAATATCGGAGCCAACAAAGATTCTGATGATCGTGTTGGTGACTATGTGGAAGGTGTAAGGGCGATGGGGCAAATCGCAGACTATCTGACTGTCAACATCAGCTCACCCAACACGCCGGGTTTGCGTGCTCTACAAGACAAAGGTGCACTAGATGATCTTCTCACGGCAGTCATGGCGGCACGAGTAGGTGCAACGCCGATATTCCTGAAGGTGGCACCCGATCTAGAGCCAGCTGATATTGATGATATCGTAGAAATATCAGTGAGGCACGGAATTGACGGTCTCATCATATCCAACACGACAATCACTCGGCCTGCGCTTGCGTCGAAACACGCAGCCGAAACCGGCGGGCTTTCCGGAGCGCCCTTACGTGGCTTGGCGCACCAGCGCCTGATCGACTTCCGAAAGGCGAGTGGCGGAAACATCCTGCTCATCGGCGTTGGCGGCATTTCCAGTGCAGAACATGCCTATGCCCGTATTAGGGCAGGTGCATCACTTGTGCAGATGTACAGCGCACTGGTATATGAAGGACCAATGCTCGCCAAGAAGATCAACGCTGGCCTGGAACATCTACTCAAGCGCGACGGCTTCTCCAGTATCGCCGATGCAATCGGCGTCGATGCGTAATCCTTCGCTTTGCCTGCGTGCCCAATCACCGCTAGGAACGATAAAATGAAAAAGATTTTCCTTGCTCTTCTTGCCGTCGCCCTCGTCCCTCAGCAATCTGCAGCGCAGAATTCAGGGGTCGCAACATCGGCTGATCCGCGTGTCACCGAAGCGGGAATGGAAATGCTGCGAAAGGGCGGCTCTGCAGCCGACGCGGCAATGGCGATGATGCTGGCGCTGACAGTCGTCGAGCCGCAATCCAGTGGCATCGGGGGAGGAGGCTTTTTGCTGTACCGGGATAATGCAGCCGGAATCTTGACTACGCTAAATGGTCGTGAAACCGCACCAGCTGCCGCATCCCCCGATCGGTTCATGGGACCGGATGGCAAGCCGCTTCCATTCATCCAGGCCTTCCAAGGCGGCAGGTCTGTGGGCGTACCGGGCAATATTCGCTTGATGGCGATGACGCATGAAAAATGGGGCAAGTTGCCTTGGGGCACCCTGTTCAAACCCGCGATACGCCTGGCACACAAGGGTTTTGTGGTGAACAAGACGCTGGAATCCCGCCTGAAGGCTGTCGAAGGGCTCTGGCCCCGATTCGACAAAGCCCGCAGTGTCTACTGGATCGATGGGAAACCGGCAGTGGCAGGTTCTAAAATAAGGAACCCGGAACTCGCCAGGACACTTCAGTCGTTGGCCAAGCGGGGGCCAGAAGAATTTTACAGCGGAGATATCGCCAAGACAATCGTTGACGCGGTTACGAAATCACCTGTTAACCCGGGAGACATCGCACTTTCCGACCTATCCCGGTACCGTGCAAAGGAACAGTCTTCAGTGTGCGCGCCATATCGAATATATGTTATTTGCGGAATGGCACCGCCCTCGTCGGGTGCAACAACGATCCTCCAAATGCTGGGGACACTGCAACGATTTGATCTCGGTACTCTGGGCAAGGACAACCCGAAGAGCTGGTTTCTTTTGGGGCAGGCCATGCAACTGGCGTATGCCGACCGCGAGACATATCTGGGCGATAGCGACTTTGTAGACGTGCCAGTGTCCGGCCTTGTTGACCCGACCTACATAGCACAGCGATCCGCGCTCATCGATCCGGAAAAAGCGCGATCCGATTATCCAGCGGGTACGCCCCCAGGCGCGCTTCCGAGAACTCTTGCCTTGTCCAGCGAAGTCGCCGGAACCACGCATTTTGCCGCGGTTGATGCGCAAGGTAACATAGCCAACATGACATCGACGATCGAAGGCGTGTTCGGCAGCCAGCTGATGGCGGCAGGGTTTTTCCTAAACAATGAACTTACCGATTTCACATTTGCCCCTGAGAAAAACGGATTTCCTGTTGCAAACAGGGTGGCGGGTGGAAAACGGCCACTTTCATCGATGTCGCCGACAATCCTGTTTGATCGCGATGGCCGTGCGGTCCTGGCGCTCGGTTCTGCAGGCGGAAAACGGATTATCATGCACGTGGCAAAAACCTTGATCGGCGTGATTGATTTCGGATTGTCGCTCGATGAAGCGATTGCACTTCCAAATATCTATTTTGGGCAGGACGAATTGCAGGTTGAACAAGGGACGCAGTTGGCATCTCAAGCTGCCGAAATCGCAGCTTATGGTCAAAAAGTGCGAGCGGTTGATCTTGGGTCCAAAGTCAATGGCGTGCAGCTGGTGGGAACGAACTGGGTTGGTGCAGCAGACCCGCGCAGTGAAGGGGCTACAGGTTTCATTGACAAGGGACGAATCCGGATCAAGTCATCAGCAACTGCAACCAAGGTGCCATCTGCCAGCGTGCATTAACGCACGTTGCACCACAC
>JBATDO010000126.1:0-10638 GCA_049663505.1 Sphingorhabdus sp. | reverse complement strand
GCATAGCTAATAGCAATTCGGTGCGCGTCGGCGGCGACAAGATGGATGACGTGATTTCGTCGTACATCCGGCGCAAGCATAATCTGATGATCGGGGAAATGACCGCCGAACGTGTCAAAATCGCCATAGGCAGTGCCATTGCACCTGACGGTGCGGGGAAAATTATCTCCGTCAAGGGACGTGACCTGATGAACGGGCGACCAGCCGAAATCAAGATTTCAGAAGCCGAAATCGCAGAAGCGCTGAGTGAACCGGTGGCGCAAATCATCAGTGCGGTGATGACGGCCCTGGAAAAGACCGCGCCGGAATTGTCAGCAGACATCATCGACGAAGGCATTACGCTCACCGGCGGCGGCGCACTGCTCGGACATATTGACGAGGCAATTGCAGAAGCGACCGGGTTACCTGTGAAAATCGCAGAGGATGCACTGATCTGCGTCGCAATGGGTGCCGGTCGGGCCTTTGAGGACCGCGCTTACCAGGGCGTGCTCATCGCAGGGTGATCGTTTCATCAGGCGTCAATCTGCCCGTACCCTTTGTTCACGCCATAAATACTTGACGCGACGCAGCATTTCGCCTTGTGCGAACTCATGCGGTTTTTCTCAGACAATGCAGCTCTCGTCCATCCCAGGGTCATGGACGCTATCGCCGATGCAAATCGCGTTGACACAGCGTATGACGGCGATGAATGGAGTGGGAAGCTCGATGCAGCCTTTTCACAATTGTTTGACCATGAAGTAGCAGTGCTGTGGGTCGCCACTGGCACGGCTGCAAATTGTCTCGCGCTGGCATCACTCGTGCAGCCCCATCAAGCCGTGGTCTGCCACGAGGAAGCCCATATCGAGGTGGACGAGTGCGGAGCCCCCGGTTTCTATACAGCAGGATCAAAGCTCATGCTGGTTGAAGGAACAGGTGCCAAATTGACACCGGGAGCCATCGCAGGAAAGCTTGGGACCATCCGCAACGACGTTCACCAGGTACAGCCTGCTGCCTTGTCGATCACGAACGCAACCGAGTATGGACTAACCTATTCACCTGCCGAAGTTGCTGCACTCGGCACGCTCTGCAAGGAAAACAGGCTCGGCTTCCATATGGACGGGGCACGCTTCGCTAACGCGATAGCGGCGATGGGTTGCCATCCTTCCGATTTGACCGTGCGCGCAGGTATCGACATTTTGAGCTTCGGATTTGCCAAGAACGGAGGGATGGGAGCTGAAGCATTGGTGTATTTCGATCCCGCAATGGCAGCAGCGGCGCGGTACCGCCGCAAGCGCGCTGGCCACCTGCAGAGCAAGGGCCGCTTCCTGGCAGCCCAACTCCTGGCGATGCTTGACGGTGATCTCTGGCTCGAAAATGCTAAAAAGGCCAATGACGCTGCCAGAATCATTGCTGATGCCGCCCCTCATCGACTGATCCATCCGGTCGAGGCAAACGAGATATTTATCCACCTTACATCAAGCGAGGCGGCGACACTGCGCGCCAAGGGCTTTGATTTTTACGACTGGGGCGAAGGTGCTGCGCGTCTGGTCACGAGCTGGCACCATAGCCCGCAAGACGTCACTCCGCTTTCTCATGCGATTGCCGCACTGTGAACCCAGTCCATGAAGCGTCGCCCGAGCCGGGACTGCTAGCGCCCCGGATATTGATACCGTTCCTCATTGTTTCGGTGATCTGGGGCTCGACCTGGTTTGTTATTCGCGACCAGTTAAGCGTTGTTCCCGCGATATGGTCGGTTGCCTACAGATTTGGCGTGGCCGCAATCGGCATGTTCCTGCTGGCAGCACTAACGCGACAACCGCTTCGTATCGAGCGACCATTGCTAAAGTGGACATTTATACTTGGCGTCCTGCAATTTGCGCTCAATTTCAACTTCGTCTACGCAGCAGAGCATCACATTACCTCTGGCCTTGTCGCTGTCATTTTTGCGCTTCTTATCGTTCCCAATGCGATCCTCGCAAAATATTGGCTGGGCCGCCAGGTAACCACCTCCTTTGTCATCGGATCAGTGATCGCAGCAACAGGTGTGGCATTGCTGATGATCCAAGAATATCGCTCGGCACCAATAGGCGGCACAGAGATCATAATGGGCCTTGCCCTGACTTTTTGCGCTATCCTGTGCGCTTCGGTTTCAAATGTACTGCAAGCCTCCCCCAATGTGACCCGGTTTCCGACAATTACCATTCTTGCCTGGTCAATGTTGTGGGGTGCTACAGCCAATGTCATTTTCGCATTTGCTCTTTATGGACCTCCCGTGATTGACCCACGTCCGGCCTATCTTGCCGGTGTCCTTTATCTCGGCATAATAGGTTCGGTTGTGACCTTTCCCCTGTATTTCAAGCTAATTCGCGAAATTGGTCCCGGAAAGGCCGCTTACACGAGCGTGCTCGTACCCGTGATAGCCATGCTCTTGTCGACATTGTTCGAAGGCTATAAATGGACCTATCTGGCTGGAAGCGGCGCTACCCTTGCAATGATTGGGCTCATCGTCGCCATGCAGGCCCGCAAGGCTTGAGCTTCGCGATTGTCCGCCCGGCAGCGCCTGTCTTTGCTCCCACAGGCGATGGGGAGGATCCACAAGACAGCTCGGTTGTCAGGAAGTGATTTTGGTGCTGAACCCGCCGTCGTCTCTCGGCCTTAGCCTTCTTCCTGGACAGCAAAACCCAGATCCAAAAATGGGCGGATCGCTTGTGCAGGCTCAGTTCAATTCGGCAGAACAGCCCCTGGAATTTGCAAAAAAAATTAGCCACGATCCGGTTCCCGGCAACGCGCCTCATAGCTCGGTTATAGAGAGCAAAAAAGAAGGGCAGCTTGAAGCAAGCACTTGCATGGTCGCCACTGGCATAGGCCAAAATGAAGCTCTCGAGATGACCCGATATTATCCGGATTGCGCCGAACATCCTCCAGGGTCAGCGCCTTGTCGTAACCGCGTCAATGAAAGGCCTGCAACTCGCTTGTCCAGATTTGAGCAAGTCCCTGTTTATAATCGGAATAAGTTGGATTCCATGCCAATAGTCGCTTAGCCTTCAGGTTGGATACGCGTCTATTTTCAGAGTAAAATCCGCGAGCCATTGGAGAGATTGTGGCTTCTTCGAGTGATTGGAGTCCAGGCCAGGGGAGTCCTGCCAGGTTGCAAGCAAATTCTATCACCTCGTTGGACGTGGCAGGACGGTCGTCCGATATATTGTAGACGCCGGGAAAGGCTGCAAAGGATGCGCGAACAGCCGACACAATATCATCAACATGAATGCGGCTAAATATCTGGCCTGGAACGTCTATGCGGTTCGCCCTTCCGGCACGCACGCGGTCCAGTGCTGATCGCGCGGGACCGTAAATGCCCGGAAGCCGGAATATGTTCATGTCAGGGCGCAGTGCCTGCCATGCAAGATCGGCTTCAGCGCGAGCAGTGCGCCGGCCGCGTCCGATTGCAGCGCTTTCATCGACCCATGCACCGCCTGTATCACCATAAACCCCGGTTGAGGACAGATATCCAAGCCAGTTTGCCGCGCACGCTGCAATTGCCTCTCCATAATTCTTGAGTACCGGATCATGTCCTTCTTGTGCCGGCGGTACGCTCGACAGGACATGGGTTGCACTGCTCAGTGCATTGCAAATTCCGGCATGATCATCGAAAGCCAGAACGCCATGCCCGCCGCTACGCCTGATCCCGGTCACCTGCCATCCTGCATTGACAAGCGATGCACCGAGGCGCGATGCGGTATATCCCATTCCAAAGATCAGCATATGGTTCGACATGGGACCTCGTTCATCACTGTGTGCTTTGGCGTCAAGAGCAGCAGTTGCATATCTTCAGCGTCCTTGCGATGGAGAAATCCAGAGAGGGGGTCGCGATGACCGTAGCAGATGCAGTTGAAATATTGAGATCGAAACCGCTTGAGGGGATACCCCACGGCTTTCTCGGCCGTGGAGGCGGCATTTCGACGGGCATTTACGAGGGGTTGAACGTGGGCATTGGCTCAGATGACGACCCGGCAGCTATAATGGATAATCGCCGCCGCGCGGCAACGGCCATCATGCCAGGTGCTGTTCTTGCCCGCATCCACCAGGTCCACTCTCCCGACGTTGTGATCATTGATGACAAGAGCGACATTGCAGATCCACCGAAGGCTGATGCCATGGTCACACGAAAATCCGGCATTTTGCTTGGTATATTGACAGCTGATTGTGTGCCGGTGTTGTTTGCTGACCCGCAGGCAGGGGTGATCGGCGCAGCCCATGCCGGGTGGAAAGGTGCTTTGACGGGCGTAACCGACAATGTGATAACGGCCATGGAGGCACTTGGCGCGTCACGCGACAGGATAGCATGCGCCGTCGGCCCATGTATCGCCCAGAGAAGCTACGAGGTGGACGACGGCTTTTTTCGCCGCTTTGCCGAAGCCGATCCGCACAATGAACGCTTCTTCAGCCATGGAAGCCCAGGGCATTTCCAGTTTGATATCGAAGGATATGTCGCGGCACGGCTTGCTGCTGCAGGTATTGGCAAGGTGGAATGCCTTGGCGAAGATACATATGGCCAACCGCAGCGCTTTTTCAGCTATCGCCGCTCCTGCCATGTCGGCGAGGCGGACTACGGCCGGCAAATTTCCCTGATCGGGCTCAAACCATGACCGCGGCACGACTGGGTCTGTGGGGAGGCCTGGCACTGTTCATATTGATGCTCTTGATACCGGCACCGCAAGGCATGGCCACCACAGCCTGGAATGTTGCCGCGCTCACTTTACTGATGGCGACATTGTGGATGACACAGGCTTTTCCATTGACTGTCACGGCACTTTTGCCATTCCTGGTTCTGCCATTGATGGGTGTGATGTCCGCCTCAGAGGTCGCAAGAGAATATTATTCGCCGACCCTGTTCCTCATATTGGGCGGTGCATTCTTGGCGCTTACAATTGAGCGAACGGGGATGCATCGAAGGGTCGCCCTGCTCATTCTTGCTCGTTGCGGTCACAGCCCAAAAGGCCTGCTCATGGCATTCATGGGCGCTACCGCATTTCTCAGCATGATCATGTCAAACACGTCCATTGCCTTGATCATGGTTCCGATCGCGCTCGCTGTGCTTGCAGCAGGAGGTGTGAGTGAAGGCGATAATGACGGTATTGCAGGAGCGTTGATAATGGGCGTGGCGTTTGCTGCAAGCATTGGCGGGCTCGGTACATTGGTCGGGTCGCCGACAAACGCGATCGCTGCAGGGCTCGTCGAAAAGCAATTGGGTATCCAGATCGACTTCCTGACCTGGATGAAATTTGGAATTCCCGTTGTGCTCTTGGGCATCCCCCTTTGCGCGTTTATCCTCATGCGCGTTCAAAACGTATCTGCAGGCAGTTTCGACATTGATTCCGCCCGCGCCGCAATCGGCCAGCCGGACAGGATGTCGGTTGCAGAGCGAAGACTGGTTCCAATCATATTGCTGGTGATCGGTGCGTGGGTCGCGCAGCCATGGATAGAACCGATGCTGCCCAAGGGAGCTATAACCGATGGCAGTATCGCGGTCGCGGGTGCATTTTTGCTTTTCATCGTACCTGACGGCACCGATCGTCCCCTGCTCGTCTGGAAAGAAGCCGACCGCGCACCATGGGGCGTAATCATGATGTTCGGTGGCGGCCTTGCGCTTGCAGCCGGGATCACCGAGTCAGGCCTTGCTGCATGGCTCGGCGAGGTCCTGAAACCACTGGCATCGGTTCACCCTGTCATCATTGCAGCAGCCCTGGTCGCGCTTGTTATCCTGATCACGGAATTCGCGAGCAATGTCGCGACTGCGAGCGGGGTCATGCCGGTTGTCGCAGGGCTTGTTGCAGCCACTGGCGCTGACCCCTGGTTGATGGCCATGGCGGCGTCGATGGCGGCAAGCTGGGGGTTCATGATGCCTTCTGGTACCGGGCCAAATGCAATTGCTTGGGCGACAGGGCATATTGGCTTGCCGCGCATGGTAAAGGCTGGATTCTGCCTGGATATAGCTGGAATACCGTTGATTGTCGGTATCACCTGGTTGATTACCTCGATCAGTTAAGCGCAATATAGTTTCAAATGTAACAAATAATGTTGTAGCGGGGGTCGATTAGGAGATTACTCATGACCGACAGCAACACCCCACCCATTGATGCACCCGCCGCGCGCCGCAAGCCGAAAGCTGACATAGAAACCATTGGAGGGCGCAAGCTCAAGCCATCGACCCTGATGATGGGTCATGGCTACGACCCAACTTTGTCCGAAGGCGCGTTGAAGCCGCCCATTTTCCTGACCTCGACCTTTGCATTTGAAAGTGCAGCCGCAGGCAAGCAGTTCTTTGAACATATCACCGGGAAACGCGAAGGGCCCGCAGGCGGCCTGGTCTACTCACGTTTCAACGGTCCAAATCAGGAGATATTGGAAGACCGGCTGGCAGTCTGGGACGAAGCCGATGATGCGCTGGTGTTTTCGAGCGGCATGTCTGCAATTGCAACCATGCTGCTCGCACTGGTAAGCCAGAATGACGTGATCGTGCATTCCGGTCCGCTATATGCAGCCACTGAAACGCTCATTGCACGAATATTGGCACGCTTCGGTGTCAGCTTCCTGGATTTTCCTGCCGGTGCCACGCGCGAGGAAATTGATGCCATTCTCGACCGCGCAAAGGCGCTCGCTGAAGAAAAGGGTGGTAAGGTCGCGCTGATATATCTTGAAAGCCCGGCCAACCCCACCAACGCCCTGGTCGATGTCGAGGCGGTTCGCGGTTCACGCGACGCCGCATTCACCGGTGCGCAGCGCCCGGCAATTGCCATCGACAACACTTTTCTCGGTCCCTTGTGGCAACAACCCATCAAGCAGGGTGCAGAGCTCGTCGTCTATAGCCTGACCAAATATGCAGGCGGACATTCAGACCTTGTGGCAGGAGGAGTCTCGGGCGAGCAATCTTTGATCAACGTCATCCGTCCGATGCGCAATGTCATAGGAACGATCTGTGACCCGAATACTGCCTGGATGTTGCTCAGAAGCCTGGAGACGCTGGAGCTGCGCATGACGCGAGCTGGAGAAAATGCGGCAAAGGTGTGCGCTTATCTGAAAGCGCATCCCAAGATCGAAGGGCTGGGCTATCTTGGCTTTATCGAAGATGCCCGCCAGTTGGATATCTATAAACGGCATTGCACAGGTGCAGGTTCGACCTTTTCGGCCTTCATCAAGGGCGGTGAAGAGGAAAGTTTCCGGTTCCTTGACTCGCTCAAAATTGCAAAGCTCGCAGTGAGCCTCGGCGGCACCGAGACGCTGGCGAGCCACCCTGCTGCAATGACGCATTTGTCGGTGCCACAGGAACGCAAGGACGCCCTAGGTATCACCGACAA
Organism: Sphingorhabdus sp.; assembly: GCA_049663505.1. GTDB lineage: Bacteria > Pseudomonadota > Alphaproteobacteria > Sphingomonadales > Sphingomonadaceae > Sphingorhabdus_B. The sequence goes on along the minus strand of JBATDO010000126.1, from coordinate 3,304 downwards.
CCTGGTGCGCATCTCGATCGGTATCGAGGACGCCGACGACCTGATTGCCGACTTCGACCAGGCGCTTGCCAAGGTCTAAGTCGACCTGGCACTAATTGCGCCAGTCCAGTATCTCCCACCCGCGCTCGCTGGCCAATCTGGCCAGCGCAGCATGCGGATTGGTGGCAAAAGCCTCGTCGGCAAACGCCAGCAAGGGGGCGTCGGATACATGGTCGGAATAGGCGCGGATATGGCAATTCTCGCGCTTCAATCCGTTGGCGTCCATCCAGTCCTTCACACGGTCAAGCTTGGCACTGTCATAGCAATTGTGCCCATCAATTCGCGCGAGCACATGCCCGCTATCGTCAGTAGCCAGGTTGGTCGCGATAACATCTTCGATACCAAGCCTGGTGGCGATTGCATCGACATATAGGCGGTAGGAAGCAGTCGCTATCACGTGGCGATATCCCTCGCTTCGTTCCTGTGCGATACGCTCTTTCACTTCGTCGTAGACATTGTGACCAAGAACGAGATCGGCGTGGCTTTCGAGATAGTGCGCAAAATCATCGCGCTTTACCCGGTGACCGATCAGCAATGTCTGCGAAAACTGCTTCAGTCGACGACGGTCCCAGAACTTGGCAAGGTAGAGCAACAGGCCGAAAGGCAGGATGGGAACGAGAAGGAGACGCCAGGGTGTCCTGTTCCAGGCCATGTGCATGAGGAACCCGTTATAGGTTGCCCGCCTCGTGACTGTCTTGTCCATGTCATAGATTGCAATCAATACGGGCCTTTGGTGCATCAGGTCACATTAACGGCATATCAGCATAGGGGAAGCCTATAGGCTTGTAGATCGGTGGATAATGCGCCAACAATGGACATCATGGCCCAACCTGCCGATTTTACCGTAGAACAAATGCCTGATGGCAGCAGCGTGATCCGATTTTCGGGAACACTGGTCATTGCAACGGTCGGTGCCCTCGACCAGCGCCTGCGTGCGCTATCAGGACCATTTTTGCAGATAGACATAAGCGCGGTTGACCATATCGACACGGTCGGTGCCTGGGTTATCCATCGGACCGCGCGTGATCACGGTGCACAGATCATTGGCGCTGATTCCGATGCAGAGCATTTGATCGAGGCGGTATCATTTGCCGATACGAGCGAGGCATCGGCTCCAACCAATCCATCGGCGCTTGTGCGTGTGCTCGAAGAAGTTGGCGCGGCCATGGTCCTGGCGCTATCTACCCTAATCCATTTTCTGGGATTTGTTGGCCAAGTCATCAAGGCAGCATTTGACCTGATGCTGCATCCCGGCCGTTTTCGAATCCATGCGGTGGTCCAGCATTTTGACATGGTTGGAGTTCGCGCGCTCGGTATCATCGGGCTCATGAGTTTCCTGATTGGCATCGTCATTGCGCAGCAAGGTGCAGTGCAGCTTCGCCAATTTGGCGCTGAGGTCTTTACCGTCAATCTGATCGGGCGACTGACATTTCGCGAACTTGGGATTCTGATGACTGCAATCATGGTAGCTGGTCGATCAGGATCAGCCTTTGCAGCCCAGATCGGGACCATGAAGATCACCGAGGAAGTGGACGCTATGCGCACCATTGGTGTTTCGCCAACAGAAGCACTTGTCATTCCTCGCGTGATAGCAGCAGTGATAATGATGCCGTTGCTTGGCATATATGCCTCGTTGCTTTCAGTAATCGGGGGCGGCTTGCTCTGCTGGATCGTGCTTGAAATACCTCCAGCAACTTTTATCCTTCGCTTGCGTGAAGTAACTCCGCTCACTGACTTCTACATCGGCCTCATCAAAGCCCCTGTTTTCGGCGCAATAATCGCAATGACTGGCTGCTTCCAGGGCATGCAGGTGACTGGCAATTCCGAACAGGTTGGCTTGAAGACAACTGCTGCCGTGGTCCAAGCGATCTTCCTGGTAATCGTACTTGACGCATTCTTCGCGGTTTTCTTCAGCGAAATCGGTTGGGATTGAGGCCGTGGACGAAGAAAACATCATCAGCGTTCGGGGACTTTGCACCAGCTTTGGCGACCAGGTTATCCATCAGGACCTTGACCTCGACGTCCGACGTGGAGAGATACTGGGCGTGGTTGGCGGATCAGGCACCGGCAAATCGGTGCTGATGCGGGCAATAATCGGACTTCAGCAACCAACGGCGGGAGAGATCTCTGTATTTGGCGAGACCATGCTGGGCAAAGACATGGGGCAAGGTTCTGATGTTCGGCGTCGCTGGGGCGTGCTGTTCCAGGGAGGCGCATTGTTTTCGACATTGACGGTCGCCGAAAATGTGCAGGTCCCGCTTCGTGAATTCTATCCCGAGTTCAGTTTCGAAATGCTCGAGGAGATCGCGAGATACAAGATCCATTTCAGCGGGCTTCCTCCCGAAGCGGCCCATAAATTTCCATCTGAACTGTCCGGGGGGATGCGGAAACGCGCAGGATTGGCGCGGGCACTGGCGATGGATCCTGAACTGCTGTTCCTAGATGAGCCTACAGCAGGGCTGGATCCCATCGGTGCTGCCAACTTTGACAATCTGACCCGTAGCCTCAAGGAAACTTTAGGGCTGACGGTGTTCCTGATTACGCACGACCTGGATACACTTTACGCCATTTGCGACCGGGTGGCAGTGATCGCTGACCACAAGGTGATTGCAATCGGCCGGATCGAGGAGCTGCTGAAAACAGACCATCCGTGGATACACGAATATTTCAGTGGCCCTCGCGGACGCACTGCGCGGCGTGGCTATGCAGCACGCAATGGCGACACGGCAAACAAGCCCGTGGACAACAACACGCATTCAAGGCCATAAAGGACGCAGATGGAAACCAAGTCCAATCATGTCATCGTCGGTGCGGTCACGCTCTTGCTGCTTGCCATCGTGGCCGGCTTTGCCGTCTGGCTGTCACGGATAAGCGATGGCGACAAGAAGCAATATGATATATTCTTCCAGCAGTCCGTGAACGGTCTTGCCAAGGGTTCGGGGGTTTCTTTTTCCGGCGTCCCGGTTGGCCAGATCGAGACTATCGAGCTTTGGGGTCCTGATCCTGATTTCGTTCGCGTACGCATTTCAATAAAGGACAATGTACCCATCCTTTTGGGCACGACTGCCACCATTAACGGCGTCGGGTTCACAGGTGTGTCCGAGATCCAGCTTGATGGTGCCGTCAAAGGTGCACCGCCTCTGAGCTGTCCTGTCGAAAAGCCTGAATCGGCCTGCCCGGCTGGCGTCCCGGTCATTCCGACCAAACCTGGTGCCTTGGGCGAATTGCTCAACAACGCACCGCTTTTGCTCGAACGGTTGTCGAC
>JBATDO010000125.1:0-1577 GCA_049663505.1 Sphingorhabdus sp. | reverse complement strand
GTGATGAACCCGGCGGCACCCGACAGCTTCGATGGACGTTATTTCGGGCCACTCAGGCTCGATACCGTGATCGGCCGCGCCACCCCGGTGTGGACCGATGAAGCAGGCGACGGACACCATGTCTGGTTCGCCCACCCGCGTGAGACTCTCTCACCAACCACCCAAAAAGGAGACTGACCAATGCGTATCGGATATTTTGTGAAGGGCGAAGACGGCTATGTCGGGCATTTGCACACGCTATCGCTCAACATTGACCTTGTTCTCGTCGAGGTCGAAAAGCGCGAAAGCGAAACTGCGCCCGACTACCGTGTAATCGCCGGAGAGGATGACGAAGCGCGCGAAATCGGCGCGGGCTGGAAGCATGTCGGCGAGAAGGCTGGCGACTATGTTGCGATTCAGATCGACGACCCGATGTTCCTTGCGCCGCTGCGCGCCAACATCTTCAAAGACGATGACGGCCACCATCACCTTGTCTGGTCACGCCCCGCCAAGCGTGACGGCGAAGGCTGAACGATGCGCCGCAAAGCTGTGTTTGCCGCACTGCTCGCGGCTGTCGGCCTGTTCGGTTATGCGCCTGCCTATGGGCAGAACGCTGCCGAACAGGCTTCGCCGCGCACCATCGACATCGCCGCTCACGTTGCGGAAGCCGCGCAGCGTTTCGGTCTTCCGGAGGGCTGGATTTATGCAGTGATGCGCACTGAAAGTGCGGGTAGGATTGGCGCGGTCTCGTCAGCGGGAGCGATGGGCCTGATGCAACTCATGCCCGGAACCTGGTCGCGCCAGCGCGACCGGTTCGGGCTGGGTGCAGATCCCTTCAACCCGCGCGACAACATCATGGCGGGAACATCATACCTTCGTGAAATGTACGACAGCTATGGCGCCTCTGGCTTCCTTGCTGCCTACAATGCGGGGCCGGGCCGCTACGAGGACTGGCGCGATCGCGGTCGTCCGCTTCCCGCCGAAACCCGCGCCTATGTCGCCAAAATTGCACCGATGCTGCAAGCAGGCAGCGCGGCAACAGTCGTTGCCAGCGCATCGCCCGTGCAGCCGGTTCGCTCATCCTGGACACAGAGCCAGCTTTTCGCTGTTCGCGAAAATACACCGGCGGACGCATCCGGCAGCTTCGCCGCCGCCGCGCCGCCGACTTCCATTCCCACTTCGACTGCCCCGCTGAACGGTCTCTTCGGGCCCGTGTCGGGGAGCCGTCCGCAGTGATCGTCCCTTTGCCTTTCTGGCGCACTATGGCGTGTTTTGGCGCAGAATTGTGCGGGAAGGCAGCAGTAGGAGGAGCAAGTTCAGGAGGATGGCAAGATAAAAGCGGAGCCAGCCGCTGGGGTGTGGGGCCGCAGAATTGCTCAGGTTACAGAGCCAGCCGCCTTACCCCCCGGCTGGCTCCCTTTCGGGAAATCGGCGCATTTCCGCCACGCAATGAGCCAGCCGCCAATCATTTGCCCTCGCAGCCATGAACGACGATGATTTCGAGATCAGGCCGGGGCGCATCCGTGATCGCAGCGCTGGACAGAGCAAGGAGCGCACGCTCAAAGCCCAGCTTCGCGCTCTCGCCAACCGGTCAGGCC
>JBATDO010000124.1:0-5561 GCA_049663505.1 Sphingorhabdus sp. | reverse complement strand
AAAGCGGACGTTCGAACTGGGTCGGAGCCTGATAGCCTATCTGGCGATCCCCGGCATATTTGATCCTATCGGCGCAAGGACGACGGTAATAGTGATTTGGAGGCATCTGAACGTCTTGAAACAATCCTTCCGCCTTGCATGACCCATTCGATCGAGCGCGTATTGGTGATCGACATCCTCGGATCGGCCGACAAGAGTATGAGGTCCGCGCGCCGCCCTTCCTCGACAATTCCGATATCGTCGCGGCCCAATGCGCGCGCCGCGTTCTCACCTGACATTCGCAGCACTTCAGATGGCGAAATGCCCGCTTCAACAAGAAATTCCATTTCCTGGTGAATGCTTTCCCCCGGGATTACCCATGGATTGGTAATGTCAGAACCTGTCGTCAGAAGCACTCCTGCGTCATGGAGCCGCCTAACATATTCGAGCAACTTGGGCCATAGCCGCATCCAGCGGCCGTAATCGGCTTGCGTCCAATCCTCTGCAATGGCTTGGCATTGTCGCCAGTCATCACTTAGCGTCGGTATCCGATCGACATAGGGGTTGGTTCGATATCGCGGACTTGCCGGGTCCCGAAACTTGGAATCGTAAGCCACGAGCGTGGGGTCCATCGAAGTGCCGCTGGAGCGCAAAGCCTCAATCGCGGCGTTCACTTCAGGCGAATCGAGATCGAGGAATTCCAGCCAATCGAGGCGGGCCTTGATCGGCCCGTTGGCTGCGCGCGCAGCCGCGTATGCTGCTCGGCTTTCCGGACGAAGCATTTCGGGTGACCAGTCGGCAGCGTGTGTTACATGGTCGACCCCAAGCCGGATTGCCTGCACGGTTGACGTTCTTTGGAGGTGCCCAATCACGGGAATATTCTCCGCGTGTGCCGCCTCGACGAGCACAGCGACCGATTCAGGCGGAAAGCGCGAGTGGAATTTAAAATATTCGGGTCGGTAGGGAAGGGCGTCGCGCACATAGGCCCGGATAGCCTCGGGAGTCATCGATGGGTCATTGAGGATTTCCGCGGAAGCAAAGGCCCTCGGGCCCCGCACTGCACCGGCGTTGAGCTGGTCGCGAAAAGCCAGTCCTTCGATAGTCGGATTGCCCGGGCTCCGCACGGTCGTGATGCCGAAATCAAGCAGCTGTTCCACCATTTGGCCGGACAGTTCGCGATCAAAGGCCCCGTCGCAGCGCGGCGTCAACAGGTGGGCATGCATGTCGATGAAGCCAGGCAGCAGGAATTTGCCGGATCCGTCGATAACACGCCCATGAGCGGGAGCTGCCATCAATGATCGAGACATGCTTTCAATTCGGTCACCGCGGACCACAACACGCGCATCGGCAATCGACGCGCCACCCCGCCCATCGAGCACGGTGACATGGTCGATAGTAATGCGTTCATCGGATAAGTTTGATGGACTACTGGCGCACGCTGCCAAAAGGACCGACAAAAGGCATGCACCCAATTGGCGACGCGCGAGCATCAATCTACCTTCATTCCCTGCAATTTGATCGCAAGTGTCGCCATGGCCAGCGGCATCACAATCAGGTTGGATAGCAGAACGGGAGTGCTGCCGATCACATAGCCATAGGTGGCCCATAGCACTGTACCACAGGCGGCTAGCGCGACGCTTGGCAGCGACAAGTCGCGCGTTTGCCTTGTGCGAAGCGCGCGCACCGCTTGCGGAAAATAGGCGCCGCCCGATGCTATCGACGCGCAGTACCCAAGCAATTCCGGCGAATTCATGCGCTGACGACCTTTCGGATGGCACACGGCGTTGTTCGACGGACGCTCATCGCGCGCTGGCAGGCTTCTTCATCGCGGCCATGGCATAAATGTACGCCAGAGCCACAACGCCAGCGATGGCAGCAGTTTTCATGTTGTCCGGTGCAAAAAGATAGGCGGCATAGCAGGAGCAGCTGCGCACCACGAAATGGATGAACCCTGACTTATCATCGGCGCCCCAACCGTGTGGAACCCAGACTAAACCTGCCAGGATAGCGACACCCAGTGTGAGCAAGTGGGCGTCTGCTGCCGCCTTGGCAGCGATGATGACGAATGGAAGGAGGAGCGCCACCACAAAAATGAACTGCATAAAGAGTTGCGTGATTGGATTCTCGCGGCTTTCAGCCCGCAAACCCGGCTCCCCTCGTAATTTGTCGATCGCCAATGCCATCGGCACCGGCGCCGCCGCTGCAACATAAGCTGCATAAATTGGCAGATCCGAGCCAAGGAAATAGGCAGCCACCATGAAAGTTGTCCAGCAGATGAAGCCGCTAAGCGGAAGTGCCGTCGTCGAGCTTGCCAGATAAGCGCGCCGTGCTGAGGACAATGTCATGGTGTTGTAATCGGTCATTGGATTCCTTTCCGGAGTGAGCATCGCGAAACGTTCTCACGCGAACTCGTCTTTGGCAGTGAAGATGGCTGCATTTCGGGTGCTCTCATTGGTCTGGGCCTTGTTGATCACCCGTCACCAGATCGAGAGCCGCAATTCGACCCACTTCGGCCAGTACACCGAGCGAAATCGGATCCATCGGTTCAACCAAATGATCAGGTTCGAAATAGGCCGTGATGATCAATGGTGCCCGCCTGGCTGGGCCGCCAAATGCGATATCGACATAAGTATGCTTTGTTTTGCCGATACCGGTGCCGGTCTTGTCTCCAGACTGCCAATCCTTCGGTAGGCCTGCACGAATGCGCTGCTTCCCGGTTTGAACATCAGCCATCCATGCAATCAACTTACCCTTGCTGGCTGGGCTAAGGGCATCCCCATGGACCAGTGCTGCCGTCGTCATGGCCATGGCCTTGGGTGTCGTCGTATCCAGGGTGGTTCCAGCCGGCACATCGTTGAGCTCTGGCTCAAGCCTGTCCAACTGACTAACCGAATCTCCGAGTGAGCGCCAGAATGTAGTCAAGGCAGGCGGACCACCGAACCTTCGCAGCAACACGTTCGCGGCGGTATTGTCGCTGGTGACCAACGTGGCTCGCGCCAGTTCTTCAACCGACAGGCCTTGGTCGATATGTGCTTCGGTAACCGGGCTTACTGAAAGAATGTCCCACGAACGCCAGCGCAGGACTTCACCCAAGACTGCATCGCCGTGGTCGGCTTTCGAAAGTACCATCGCCGCCAGTGACATTTTGAATGAACTGCAATGCGCGAAGCGTTCATTTTCTCGCCAACCAAAGCCCTTGTTTGAGTGCGTGTCGAAGACGTAAACTCCAAGTCTTCCTTGCGCTGTTTCCTCTACATCGCGAAGCCGGCGCACGCGCCAATCGTCGTTGCGCGTGACGCCGTGGCCGGCGCTGCATCCAGATAATGCAGTCGCGGCCAATGCGGCGATGATAGTTCTGCGGTCATGCATCACCGCGCCTCCCACATGAGAATTTCGAATTGATTGCCTTGGCCAATGATGCTCATATGCTTCGGAATAAGGGCACAATGTGTAAAACTGCAAAGGACAAGTTCTGTTGGATAGCCTGAGAATTTCTCATGACAACCGGACTTTGACAGTCTCGCTGAACGGTTTGCGCGCGTTCGAAAGTGCGGCACGCCATCTGTCCTTCACCGCAGCTGCAGCCGAACTGGGCGTTACCCAAAGTGCGATCAGTCACCAGATCAAGGCCTTGGAAGAGCGTATGGGGGTTATGCTGTTCCGACGAACGCCGCGCGGACTTGCCGTCACCGACGAAGCGCTGGCGCTCGCCCCGACGCTCACCGAAACGTTCGACCGCATGGCTCGCCTGTTGGCGCAATTCGGCGATGGCAAGCGGCGCGAGCCGCTGACAATCAGCGTGGTAGGGACATTCGCACTGGGTTGGTTGTTGCCCCGCATCAAAGACTTTGAGCAAGCCTGTCCCTTTGTCGATTTGCGCTTGCTGACGAATAACAATCGTGTCGATGTTGCAGGCGAAGGCCTCGATGCAGCAATCCGTTTTGGCAACGGTGTATGGACTGGACTCGACGCAACGAGATTGATCGATGCCGCCATGAGCCCGCTCTGCTCTCCGGCAATGGCGCGCCAGTTTATGCAACCCGGCGACATTGCGAGAGTCACCCTTTTGCGATCATACCGGGGGCAGGACTGGCTGCAGTGGCTCCAGGCAGCGGGGCTGGGGCATATCGCATTGTCGGGGCCGATGTTCGACTCCTCTTTTCTGATGGCAGAAGCTGCGGCGCGTGGGCATGGTATCGCGCTCCTTCCCATAGGCATGTTTGAGAACGATTTGGCTAGCAGACGTCTCGTGCAACCCTTTGCGCTTAGCATCGCCAATGACGCCTATTGGCTCGTGCGTCCGACCGGACGTTTGCCGTCCCACGCGCTTAACGTGTTTCAGGATTGGATCGCCCGAAAGCTTTTGGAAGTGTGACTGCCCAGCCATTCGCATGTGTTGTGTTGATCAATCAAAAAGGACCTCCGATTTAACCGTAACGATACCTTTTTGCGGGTTTTTGCCCAGAGAAGAATGGCTGATCACGCCGACATAGCCGTCATTCCCTGCTTCGGATTAGCTCGCCAAAAGCTGCCCTGCGTTCAGACACTTGCAGGCGACGGCAACCGGGCCGAAAAGCGGACTTGCGGCTCTTAGGTAAATCTTACGAAAGGCTGCCATCTGAGCTGGCTCTCTAGTATCCGCAATTTGAGAGCCAACGGTTGGCCAGAGTAGCCTGTAGGCGTAAACAGCTACTCTGCGCTCGACGATCTGTTTTACGCGCTGGTGGCGTTATTGCGGTGACACAATACTTTGCCTAATACGCGTTTCTGTAATTCGACCACAGTGGCGCGACAAGGCGGTTGGCATTGCGTACACAGGTAATCCCGGGGGTTTTGTGGCACTTTTTGAGAAATGGTGTGACCGGACGGTCGACGCAAACGGACGGCGGTCTTACTGGACGCTCGTCGAGAAGGAAGATGGTCGCGACAAGGTTCGCGACAGCCTGATCGAAACCGTTCGCTCCCATTATGATCGGCTCGAACATATCGCCGCCGATGTGGAGCGGCTGGGATACAAGGCTGCCGCCAAGATCCTGAATGCCGAACTGCCCCAGGGCAAGAAAGGACGTTCGGGCGATCTGGGCGAGATCGTCGCAACCGAGCTGGTCGAAGAGATGGTTGATCTTCGCGTTCCCGTGCGGCGCCTGCGCTACAAGGACGGCCGCGAAATGGCTATGCGCGGCGACGATTTCATCGGCGTGGGCGAGAGCGAGAGCGGCAAGCTCTGGCTGCTCAAGGGTGAAGCCAAGAGTGCCGCAAATCTGAACCAGTCCACCATCACCAAGGCGCGCGAGGTTCTGAACCGCGACAATGGGCGCTGTACGCCCGGTTCACTGTTGTTCGTCGCCAAGTTGCTGCTGGAAAGCGACGACGAGGATGATGTCGCGCTCGGCCGGCTGATCCGCGACGAGGTCGGGCTTGAGGCAGTCCCGCATGCCCGCATCGACCATATGCTGTTCACCCTGTCGGGCAATGCGCCGCCGGCCGCCCTGAAGGCAGATCTCGACGCGGCCAGCACCGCCCGCCGGCAATTCGCCGTCAATCTGCGGATTGAGGACCACCAGGACTTTATCGCCGAGGTC
>JBATDO010000123.1:0-5071 GCA_049663505.1 Sphingorhabdus sp. | reverse complement strand
GAACGGGGAACAAGCGTCTTTTTGCGCGTTCTGATCATGATACCAGGCGCTTCGGATGCTTCCTTACGCACAATGCCATCCAATGTTGGTTCTGCTGTCATCGCAATGATCGACTGGACGGCTTCTGCATCGATGACCTGACCGCGAAGAACACGCGAATAGATATCGTTCAATATATCTCTCGTTCTTGCAATTGCGCCGGCTTCGCCTTCAATCTGGACGCGGTTGCCTCGCGCAGAGATGTAGACGCCCAGTCGATTTTCAATGGCGACGAGGTTTCGGTCAAATTCACCGAAAACGGAGTTGATGAGATGCGGTTTATCAAAGCTCATTTCGAGCCGAGACATATCGCCAGCTTGCGCTTGTGCCCTTTTTGCCATTCAGGCAGCTGCTCTCATCTTCGGTTCTCCCTTGAGACTCAGAGGTCCAGAATCGGTAATATCGACAGTGACAATATCACCAATATTGAGGCCCGGTGCAAGAACATGCACCGATTGCAGCCAAGGTGATTTGCCAATTAGCTGACCAGCCAGTTTTCCCGGCCTTTCGAGCAATACTTCACAAGTTTTACCTCTGGTGGTGGCGTTGAATGCGCCTTGATCGGATGTCAATTGGGCCTGCAATCGTTGAAGACGCTCGTCCATGACCTCATCTGCAATCTGTTCATCCATGTCAGCTGCCGGAGTTCCGGGGCGAGGGCTGTACTTGAATGAATAGGCCTGCGCATATCCCACCTCGCGCACCAGGCTCATGGTTTCTTCAAAGTCCGCATCTGTTTCGCCAGGGAAGCCCACTATGAAATCACCGGAAAAGGCAATGTCACTTCGTACCGTTCGAACACGGTCAAGAATATGCAAATAGCTTTCGCGGCTGTGGCTCCTGTTCATCGCCTTCAAAATCGGGTCGGACCCTGACTGCACGGGCAAATGCAAGAATGGCATGAGCTTTTCCACGTCACGATGGGCTTCTATGAGCCCCTCTGTCATGTCGTTGGGATGGCTTGTCATGTACCGAATTCTGTGGAGACCGTTAATGCGATCAAGCGCACGGATCAGTCCGTCAAGTCCTTGAAATTTACCTGCTTCGTCCTCTCCATCCCAAGCGTTAACATTCTGTCCCAGCAGAGTAATTTCCTTCGCGCCAGCATCGACGAGGGCATTTGCTTCGTAGAGCAAATCGCGCCAGGAACGGGATATTTCGGCTCCCCTTGTATATGGCACCACACAATAAGTGCAGAACTTGTCGCAACCTTCCTGAACAGTGAGGAACGCAGTAGCACCCTGTCTACGGCGAACCGGCAGCTTTCCGAACTTGTCTAGGCCGGGCAGGTCGAGATCCACAACGCGATCGCCGCGACCGACGGCCGCAATCATGTCAGGTAAGTTGTGATAAGCTTGTGGTCCCACCACGATGTCGACTTCGGGTGCACGACGACTAATTTCGCCGCCTTCGGCTTGTGCAACGCAACCAGCAACGGCAATTACGGGGCTCGTTCCATCCTTGCGTCGAAGGCGACCAATTTCGGAGTAGACCTTTTCGGCAGCCTTTTCACGGATATGGCAAGTATTCAGTACAACCAGATCCGCATCTGCCTTCTGATCAGCTGCTGTCATGCCTTGCGCTTCCAACATCTCGGACATCCGCTCACCGTCATAGACATTCATCTGGCAGCCGTAATTTTTGACATGGTATGTCTTGGGAGAATCTGTGTTCATGCGTGCCGCCTATACATGGCGTTGATGTGCTCCGCCAGACTCGAGAGCCAAGCCGATCCGATGGCGAACTTCTGACGAAATGGCTTTCCTGTCGGGATAATGAGCAGGATCAAAAGGCTCCAGAAAGTGCAACGTGGCGGTTATCGGTCTCAGATATGACAAGAGGCGCCAGAAATTCTCGGTGACCTTCTCGTCGCCGACCCAGGCAACCCGGTGGGTGTGGTAGCCATAGCTGAGATAGACAGGTTGAACCAACATACCGGGCGGAGGAGGCACCAGCGCGGCGAATAACGAGGGCTTGAACGGCAACAGGCTTGTCCCGTCATGTGTCGTACCTTCTGGGAATATTGTGACCGGCTGATCGCCAGTCATGGCATCGCGCAACTCGTCAATCTGGTTGCCGACACTGAGCCTGTTCTCCCGGCTGACAAATATCGTGTTGTTGATCTTGCACAGCCAGCCGATGAGCGGCCAGCGCTCGATTCCGTCATTTGCGACAAAGGTACACCCGGTTACTCCCGACATGACCGGAATATCCACCCAGCTATGATGGTTTGCTGCATAAAAAACATTTCGACGGATGCGGACGCCTGTTGTCGCAGTTGCAATGCCGCTGGTCCAGCTGATCGACAATAGAAATAGGCGCGGCCAAGGTGATGGTCGGCGCAGCAAACGCCAGATATTATGAAGCAACAAGCTGGCGGTCAGGCTTGCGATCATGACAATCAGTCGTGCAACAAACAGAAATTGGCCCGCAATGAGTGCAGCGGGATTGCGTCTTTCAATCCTTGCGGTCGAGGGCAACGCCATATAGCTCCATTCGGTGGTCAACGAGGCGGTAGCCAAGCTTTTCTGCGATAACTCTTTGCAGTGCTTCGAGCTCTGGATCCACGAATTCGACGACCTTACCCGTCTCGACGTCGATCAAGTGATCGTGATGGGCTTCTGGAGAAGCCTCGTAACGTGCCCGGCCGTCCCCAAAGTCGTGCCGATCCAATATCCCCGCCTCTTCGAACAGACGAACCGTTCGATAAACGGTAGCGATCGAAATCTTGGGGTCTATTGCTGATGATCGACGGTATAATTCCTCGACATCAGGATGGTCAGCAGCATCGGATATTACCCGCGCTATTACCCTGCGTTGGTCGGTAATTCGAAGGCCACGTTCGTGGCATAAGGCTTCAATGTCTATCCGCGTTTCCATATTGAAACGATATTTAGTGGCACCCTGCGATTCGTCAAAGAAAAAGGCCGGATGTTGTTCCGGCCTTCATCAGTACTTTTTACCAGCGCGGTTTATTTTACCTTTTTCTTGCGTCCGGACCCGGGTGCACGCCCCAAGCCAATCGCCTTTGCAAGGACTCGGCGCTGCTCGGCATAGGCAGGCGCTACCATGGGGTAATCAGCTGGAAGGCCCCATTTTGCGCGATAGTCTTCAGGAGTCATCCCATAATGCGTCATCAAGTGACGCTTCAGCATTTTGAGCTTTTTCCCGTCCTCCAGGCAAACAATGTAGTCCTTTTTCACAGACAGCCGGATCGGTACTGCTGGCTAAGCCAGCATTGTCGAAACAGGGGCACCTTTCGAAAGACTGGCTAGCGCCTGATGAACATTACTGATCAGTATCGGCAAGTCAGATACTGCTACGCTGTTATTGCTGACATGCGCCGCGACGATGTCGGCTGTCAATGTGATGAGCATTTCTGCTGCATCATTTGGTTCTTGGGACATTTTTGAGACTCCTGGACCCTGTTTTTATGGCTTGCGACCAACCGTTACTTAACTCGAAAGATAAGCTGGGTCAATTTTACAGGAAATAAAATGTCATTTTTTCTGACGTCTGTGATTATAAAGTTATAAGCTGATCGCCATTGTAATTGCATCTGGTCGAAAACCATTTGAACCACGATAATATTGCTTGCGCCTTCCGATTGGCTGGAAACCAAAAGCAAGGTAGAAATCATGCGCTCGGTTGCCGTCGCGTACTTCCAGAAAAATCTTGGAGCGTCCTTCCTTTCTCGCAAGAGAGACAATTTTTGTCATCAATAGCGAGCCTATATTCTGGCGCTGCCATTCTGGCGCGACACCAATCATTAGGAGCTCTTCGATGTCCAGTACCCATCTGCTGATGGCAAATCCCGCGACTTGCCCGTCGGATTTTGCAATCAGTAATCGGCAATCCGGCATCGCAAGCGCAGACATGCACTGCGAGGATGTCCATGCTTCTCCATATTCTGGATCGAAAGCATGGTTCATGACAGGCATGATGGCCGCAATGTCCTGGGCATCGCCTTTTGCCACCATGATCATGCAGCACGATCCTTTTGCGGCTTGGCATCTGGAGGTCGGCCGTAAACAGGGGAGGGGGGCATTGCCTCGTTCCCAGACACCAAATGCCAGAATCGCGCATCAGGGAGGAGGTCTACATGGGCTTTTTTGGCGATGCACAAGTCAACATCTCCTGCAATGAATGGTGCGCAACTGGCTTCGATCACTTGTTGAGGTGCAAGTGATACAGCAACCTTTAAAGTATTCCCGTCCATGTCATGGGGTTCGAAAAAATATTCACCGTGGCCCCCCGTCATCACAACATCAACAGCACAGCTCTCCTTTAGGGTGTCACGCGCTATGGCCGCCACCAGGTTCAAGCATCCAAATCCATGAACCGGCACCGACCAGGCTAGCCCAAGCGCTCGAGCCGCTGCAACGCCTACGCGAATGCCGGTAAAGCTGCCGGGGCCGACATCGACCATTATCTGGTCCGCCTTCCCGCTGCCTGGAAGGGAAGCAATTAGTGGGATAAGACGCTCGGCATGGCCACGGCCGATGATCTCGTGGTGAGATGCAAGCGCCACGGATCCTTCAAAAAGGGCAACCGAACACGCCTTGGTCGCAGTTTCTATGACGAGAGTGAGCATTGCCCGCAACTAGCGGATCAGGCGATGCTGTTAAAGCGTTCAAATTCAGGACGTGGACTGCGATCAAATATCGAAGCTGGGTCGCCGTAGCCCAGTGTCGATATGAAATTGGATTTGATCTTGCCGCCCGCAAAAAATTCCTCGTCAACGGCGGGATTGTTGAAGCCCGACATCGGACCTGTATCGAGACCCAAGGCTCGCGCTGCGAGGATGAAATACCCCCCTTGCAGGCTACTGTTTCGAAATGCGGTTGCGTTTGCCAGATCGGCATTCCCCACGAACCAGCTGCGTGCGTCGGCATGAGGAAAGAGGTCGGGCAATTGATCGTAAAATTCTGTGTCCATTCCGATTATTGCAGTCACTGGCGCGCTGAGTATTTTCTCGCTGTTCGAGGGCATGACCAGCGCTGCAAGCTTCTGCTTGGCTTCTGCACTGGTG
>JBATDO010000122.1:0-1674 GCA_049663505.1 Sphingorhabdus sp. | reverse complement strand
GCATTACCCCAGCCATGCCATCATCAAGGCGATTTTCTCGCCCGCAGGCACAGGCGGCGAAGGCCGACCGCTGCACCAGGACACGTTCCTGATGGACAGCTACAATTTCATGACCCCTATCGACGAGAACACCACCAAGTACTACTGGTTCCAAATGCGCAACTTTGCGCCCAAAGACGCAAAAATCTCCGCCGAATTCGCCACCTCGGTACGCGGTGCTTTTGATGAGGATCGCGCGGTTCTGACCGCAGTTCACAAAGGCATGGCCAACAAGCGTACGCCCAACCTTGATCTGAAGATCGACGTGGGTCCGATGCGCTTTCGTCGCAATCTGGCCAAGTTGATTGAGGCAGAACAGGCACAGAAAGCCGCAGCCGAATGACGCCCGGCCTCGACCAGTCTGGACAAAGCAAAGGTGGTTTTCGCGACCTGAAAGTGGTTGCGAAAATTGTCGAAAGCAGCCTGATCACGTCGTTTCATCTGGAAACAGCGGATGGATCTGCGTTGCCAGCGTTCCGTCCCGGTCAGTTTCTGGTGTTCAGGATTCCCTCGGGCGATGCCAAAGGCTATGTGCTGCGCAACTATAGCCTGTCCGGCTCGCCCGAGGATCTGAGCCATTACCGCATCTCGGTCAAACGCGAGCCCTCAGCGAGGCCGAGCCTGCCGGTAGGCCTAAGTTCAAACTACCTCCATGACAGCGTCATGGTTGGCGATGTCCTAGCCGTCGACGGCCCGCGCGGCGAATTTGTGCTGGATGAGGTCAGCGACCGTCCGGTGGTTCTGCTAAGCGGCGGGGTCGGGCTGACGCCGATGGTGGCAATGCTGCATGCACTGGCGCGCCGCTCGTCTCGTCGAACCTTGTTTCTGCATGCCTGCGAAAACGGTGAGGTGCATGCGCTGCGCGATGAGGTCAATGGTCTGATCGGCCAGCGTCCCGGCCTGTCGGCCCATTTTTGCTATCGTGCGCCCAGTGCCGAAGATCGCACTGCGAACCGATTTGACAGTGAAGGTTTCATTACCCGCGAGGCGATGCAAAGCCTGCTTTGTCTGGACGATTACGATTTCTACCTTTGCGGCCCACCGCCGTTCATGCAGGCGATGTATCAGACCCTGCGTGGCCTTGGCGTGGCCAAAGACCGCGTTGCCTTTGAATTCTTCGGCCCTGCCACGGTGCTTGATACCGAGGTTAAACAGAAGCCGATCGCCCTGACTGTCGGTGCCCCTCCCGTGCCCGCAGACGGGGCGATCACTGTCGAATTCCGCAAGTCTGGCATCGTTGCCGAGTGGGATGCCCGCACGCAGTCTTTGTTGACCTTTGCAGAGGATCATGGGTTGAAGCCGGAATTCAGTTGCCGCGCGGGCATCTGCGGCACGTGCACATCGCGGATCATTTCGGGCGACGTGAGCTATTTCGAAGACCCGCTCGAAGACCTGGCGCTGGGTGAATTGCTGCTGTGTTGCTCGCGACCAAAGACCGCCATCGTATTGGATCTGTGATGACCGCTTCGCCCAAAATCCAACCAAACCCCGGCGCGGCATCTGCGGCTCTGATGGTCAATCCGAATGTGGCTGCTTTGCCAGCCTACAATGCAGGGATGTCGCTTGCACGCGCCCGGTTGCTCAGCGGGCATGACGATTTGGCACGGCTGGCCAGCAACGAAAATCCCGATGGCT
>JBATDO010000121.1:0-5490 GCA_049663505.1 Sphingorhabdus sp. | reverse complement strand
GATTATTGGCGCGACGGGGAACCAAGCGGCGGATTGCACCAGTTCGTTCATGATGAGCTAGAGCTCAGCCCCGAGCAAAACTCACGGCTTGAAGCCTTGGAAAGCCGCTATGCCGTAGAAAAATCAGAACTGGAAGCCTCGCTGCGCGCGGCCAATGCCCGGCTCGCAAGGGCAATGGAGGCCGAACACGAATACGGCCCCGAAGTGAGCGCCGCGATCGATGACGTCCACGAGAAGATGGGCGCACTCCAGAAAGCGACCGTGCGCCATGTCTTCGATATGCGCGAACTGCTCGACCCGGACCAAAAGCTTTTGTTCGACCGTCAGGTCTCCGATGCTCTGACCAACGCTCCGCGCGACTGATCGACCGTGTCTTCGCACGGAAGCGACCACGAGCAGGAGTTGGTCCGGCAGTCTGTCGAGGGAAGCAGAGCCGCGTTCACTGCGCTGGTTGAGCCACATATTGGCCGACTGCTGACCCTCGCGACGCGTATGCTTGGAAGCCAACCACAGGGCGAAGACGCTGTCCAGGACGGCCTGGCATCGGTTTGGGTCGCGAGGCATCGCCTCGACCCTGAAAGACCAGTCGGCCCCTATCTGACTACGGTGGTCCTCAATAAGTGCCGCGACCGGCTCAGAACCAGAAAAGCGAAACGTTACTTTGGACTGGTGTCGGCAGACGATGCAGCTCTCGTCGCGGATGAAAGTCCCGATCCGGAAAACCGCGCGGCGGCCCGTCAGGAACTGAGCTTGCTTAGAGCCGAAATCGAACGGCTCCCGGTCCGGCTGCGCGAAGCCCTTGTGCTGGTGAGTATCGATGGGCGCAGCCAGGCAGAAGCCGCAAGTTTGCTAGGCGTGAGCGAGAAAGCGATCGAGACCCGCGTCTACCGGGCAAGGCAGCGCCTGCGCGAAAAATTCGAGAAGTTCTGAGGGATTAGGTCCTTCCGTTCGTAACGGAAGGAAACCCCTCAGGAGCCTTTTTAGGATGACAATCGTAAATCGCAGAAAATTCCTCGGCACAAGCGCTGGCGGCTTGGGCTTGCTTGGTCTCAGCGGCGCCATGCCCGCTTGGGCGCGCGGCGCGGATATCTCGGCGGGAAATGCCCGCAAAGGGCTGGACGAAGTGTCCGGGCCGAATATCGACCTCACCGTTGCGCGGTCGGCCTTCGCGACGGGTAACAGGCGCGGCGGTGCCATTGCCGTCAACGGCACTATCCCCGGCCCGCTGTTGCGCTTGCAGGAAGGTACGACAGTCCGGCTCAATGTGCACAACCAACTCCAGGAAGATACCTCGATCCACTGGCATGGCCTGCTCGTGCCGTTTCAGCTAGATGGCGTGCCGGGCGTGAGCTTCCCCGGCGTCAAGCCGGGAGAAACCTTCACCGCAGAATTCCCGGTTCGTCAGGCGGGCACCTATTGGTGGCACTCGCATAGCGGCCTGCAGGAACAGGCCGGACACTACGGCGCGATCGTGGTCGATCCGGAAGGGCCCGATCCGGTTCAGGCTGACCGCGAATATATCGTGGTTCTGAGCGAGTTCAGCGCCATGTCCCCGCACACGATTTTCGACAAACTGAAGAAGGGCGAAGGCTACTTCAACTACAATCAGAACACCTGGACCGACGACTACCCGCTTTCGGGTGAGGATCGCCGGATGTGGGCGAAAATGCGCATGATGCCGACCGACATCCTCGATGTGTCGAGCGCGGCTTACACCTACCTTCTCAACGGTCATGGCCCGCTCGACAATCTGGAATACCTTTTCCGGCCTGGCGAACGCGTGCGGCTGCGCTTCATCAATGCCGGCGCCATGACCTTCTTCAACATCCGTATTCCCGGCCTGCCGATGACTGTCGTGCAGGCGGACGGGAAGGATGTCGAACCGGTCGAGGTCGACGAGTTCCAGATTGGCGTTGCCGAGACATATGATGTCGTCGTTACGCCGGGCGAACAACAAGCTTACACACTGGTGGCGGAATCCATGGACCGCTCGGGCATGGGGATCGGCACGCTTGCGAGCGCACCCGGTGCGCGCGCCGCAATTCCGCCCCTGCGCGATCCGCCGCTCTTGACCATGGCAGACATGGGAATGAGCGGTATGGATCACGGCTCGGGCGGCGATGCCGGCATGTCGGGAATGGACCACGGCAATGGCGGCGACATGGCGGGGATGGATCACGGTTCCTCCGGCGATACCGAAATGGTTGGCATGGCCGGCATGTCGGGCATGAAAATGCGCGATACCTCGCGCTTGCCGCCCGATGTGAAGGTGGGGCCGGGTCTCGACATGGTGTCGATGAATCCGGTCGACCGAATGGGCGATCCCGGCATCGGTCTTGCCGATGTTCCCCATCGAACGCTCGACTACCGCAAGCTTCGCGCACTGGTGCCGAACAAGGATCCGCGAACTCCTTCACGGCGGATGGAAATACACCTCACCGGCAACATGGAGCGCTACATGTGGTCGTTCGACGGCAAGAAGTTCTCCGCCGTCTCCGACGAACCGATCCGCTTTGCCTATAACGAGCGCGTGCGCGTGAAGCTAATCAACGATACGATGATGGCGCACCCCATCCACCTCCACGGCCATTTTTTCGAATTGGTCAATGGCGCGCCTGGAGACCGCCAACCGCTCAAACACACGGTTGTCGTGCAGCCGGGCGGCAACGCGCAGTTCGACCTGACGGCGGACGAGACGGGCGACTGGGCTTTCCACTGTCACCTACTCTACCACATGCATGCCGGTATGTTTCAAATCGTTACCGTTGCCAACCCAGATGGGAGCACAGCATGAAGACTCCTGTCTTTAGCTCGCTCGCCTCGGTTGCGGCCGTTTCAGTTGTTGCGGTGCCCGCCGCGGCGCAGGATCACAATCATTCAGCAATGGCGCAGCAGAAGGGTGCCGGGCCGCAGGCCGCTGCCAAGACAAAGTGCGAGCAAGAAGCCGAGCCCCATCGCGCGATGGGCCATCAGGTAGCCGAAGATGCATGCGGACCCGCTGCCCAGCCTGAAGCTGCCACGGACCACCCTAGCATAGATCATTCTACCATGGATCATGGTTCGATGACCGCTCAGGATGATCAGTCGAGCATGACGATGCCGATGGATGCTGCCGGTCCAAGTTCGTCCTCCGCGGGCCACGCGGAAATGGATCACGGCTCGATGCCGCAGGCGGACGCCGATAGCTCGTCGATGGATCACGGGCAGATGGATCATAGCCGGATGAACCATGGGCAGACGGGCACGCAGGACATGCAGGGCATGGACCACTCGGCGATGCAGATGGGCTCGGACGATGATATCCGGTTGCTGCCGCCTCCTCCCGAGGCAGGTAGCGGCCCCGCGCGTGCGGCAGCTTCTATCTGGGGCGAGGACGCCATGGACGAAGCGCGGCGCGAACTCATCCGCGAGACCGATGGTGGCATCCAATTCTGGTTCCAGGGCGACCGGCTAGAATTCCGCGCCCGCGAAGGGGGCGACGGTTATCTTTGGGATGTTCAGGGCTATTATGGCGGCGATATCGACAAGTTCTGGTTCAAGTCGGAAGGCGAGGGCAGCTTCGGGGAGCCCATCGAGGGTGCCGAGGTCCAGGCGCTCTGGAGCCGCGCCATTGCACCCTTCTTCGATTTTCAGGCCGGTGTCCGCCAGGATCTGACTGGCCCCGAGCGCACCCATGCAGTGATCGGTATCCAAGGGCTCGCGCCTTACCAGTTCGAAGTCGATGCCGCAGTTTTCGTCTCCACCAAAGGCGATGTGACCGCACGGATCGAGGCTGAACTCGACCAGCGCATCACGCAGCGACTGATCCTCCAACCGAGAGCCGAACTCGCGCTTTCTGCGCAGGACATTTCGGAGCTGGGCATCGGTGCCGGTCTCGACCGGATCGAGGCGGGCCTGCGTCTGCGATACGAGTTCGCACGTGAGTTCGCACCCTATGTCGGCGTTTCGCAGGAATGGCGCATCGGCGGCAGCGCGGATTTTGCGCGGGCCGTCGGAGAGGATCCAAGCGTCACCAATTATGTCGTCGGCGTAAGGTTCTGGTTCTGAATGTATAGAGAAGGAATACAAGAAAAATGAACAAGGCTGTCACACGGATCGTATCGACCGCGCTCGCACTTGCGCTGATGCCAACGGCTGCATCGGCGCAGCAGATGGATCATTCATCCCATGCAGGCCACCCGATGCAAGCCATGGACGCTTCTGTCGACGATGTTGCGGGAGCGGAAGATGTGCTGAAGGCCTATCGCACTGCCCTGGAAGCACGCGATGCCGACGCGATGTCCGCGCTCTTCGCGGAATCGTCCGCAATTTTCGAAAACGGCAAGGCAGAGGGTAGCTTCGCAAACTATATGGAGCATCATCTCGGCCCCGAGCTTCATGCGATCAAGAGCTTCACCTTTTCCGATCCGACGCTGACCGTGACGCGTATGGGGCATATGGCTTATGGCTATGAAACTTACGGGTATCGGATCGAGCTGGAGGATGGGCGCGTATTCGAGCGTGATGGTGTTGCGACATCGGTACTCTCGCACGATGCTTCGGGCTGGAAAATTGTGCAGTACCATTCGTCATCGCGAGCACCGCGGAACTGAAAGTAAAAGCTGGGAGGGTAGCGAAGCTTGGTGACGCGTTCGGTAAAGCTGCGCCTGCATGTGCTGGGCAGCAAGATTCACAAGTGGCTGGCGATTTTGGTCGGTCTTCAGGTTCTATTGTGGATGGGAACCGGTGCCTTGATGTCGTTTCTCGATATCAAGGAGGTTCGCTCCGAGCACGTCGTTTCGCGTGAACCACAAGCGCTGTCTGCCGACGCCCCGCTCCCTGCCTGGGTCGCAAACAAGGGCAACCTTGCTGCTGTGACGATGCGTTCGCTCGATGGCGAAGCGGTAACAGAGATCCAACTGATCGACGGAAGCGTTAGCCTGCACGATCCGGCGACCGGGCGAAAACTCTCGCCAATCTCGGCTGAGACAGCGAAATCGGTTGCCCTGCGCGCCTGGACTGGACCTCGAACGACGATCGAGTCCGCGCGACTTGTTGACGAGCCAGTGGGGACAGAATTTCGCGGACCTTTTCCGGCCTGGCAGGTCACATACGGGGACGAGGCTTCCACACGCATCTATGTCGATGCTTCGAGTGGTACAGTCGGGGCGGCACGCAGCGATACCTGGCGCCTGTTCGATTTCATCTGGGGCTTGCACATCATGGATTGGACCCAGCGTGACCGCATCAACAGCTGGTGGCTGCTCCTGTTTGGTATAGGCGGCACGGTCATGGCCCTGTCGGGCTTTGTTCTCCTTGCAAACCGAATGCCAAGGCTGCGGGTTAGAAAGAGGTAGCCGACAAACCTGCGGCGCTCGAATGGTGGCTCAGACGGTCCTGGCTGTGGTAAAACGCACCAGAACCAGGGTCACTCCGGGAACAATCACCCACATGGCTATCGGTACGAGCGCCAAGCCTAAAACAGGGTCGATCGGCATCAATCGGCTATAT
>JBATDO010000120.1:0-1801 GCA_049663505.1 Sphingorhabdus sp. | reverse complement strand
CTTTTAATCAGTAGGTCGCTGGTTCGAACCCAGCAGGGCTCACCAATTTATTTTTACCTGATCGCGTCCGACTTTTAGCCGCTGGGATATTGCATTTTAACGCTCAGGTGGAATTAACTCCCTGATGTCATCGAGCCTATGTTTCATGGTGATCGAAGATCAGCGCAACCAGTCACTGGAAATTTGCAGAAGAAGTCTGGCGACTCCCGCGTTGTCTGCCGGCTGATTGTCGATCGCCAATGGCGCTGCGAAACAGCCCAATGAACCTCTCACTCCATTCAGGAACCGACAAAGCGAGCTCACCGGCGCGATCAAACCCGTTGCCGCTCATTTGCTCTACCAATGCGTCATCGGTGGCGATCCCAGCGACCAGTTCGGTCAAGCTGCGGGGATCCGCCGGATCGAAGGACTGGCCAAAGCCAAGCCTCTGGGAATCACTTGCCAAGTAAGCGCGATCGGACACTAGGACGGGAAGACCGCTCATCGCTGCCTCAATTATGACCAGGCCGAACGGCTCCACCACCCGGCTTGGAACGATCAATGCCCTGGCGCGACTGGCATGCCCGAGAATCGCCGCTCGGTTGCACCAACCCGCAAACTTAAATTCACCGCCAGCAGCACGCAAACGCGCCTCCAGTTCTCCATCTCCGACAAAAGTGAGCGGAACTCCAGCGCCGACACAAGCTTCGGCGGCCACATCAGCGCCTTTGTCGCTTCCCAGCCGCCCAACGAAAAGGAATTCCCGGTTGTGCTCGGCAGGGATCCGCGCGCGGGACCAGGGCTCCACCGGGTTCGGGATCGTGACCATCCGGCGCGCGGAAAACCCGTTGTCCACAAATTTTTCCTGCATGCGATCATGTATGAAGGTGAAAGTCGCTCTCGATCGCACCTGGCGCGCCTGCCGGTTCAAATGGATTTGGCGCGCCACGCGCCAATATTTATGAAGGCTACTGCGCCGGTCACATTGACTGGCAAGGCAGCGCAGTGAGAGCGGTTTGAGATCGCAGGGCAGCGAGCGGGGGAAATCTGTAAATCCGCCATTAGGGCAGATGTTGAAGAAATCGTGACAAGTAACAACCAACCGGTCTTCGACGCCCGCTAGCGCTGCAAAGATGGCGGGTGAGAGAATCTGTGAGTGATTGTGCAGGTGGTACACTGTTTGACCGGTGTCGTTTTCGGCAATCCAGTCCCTCAGGCAGTTGTGCGCCGCCTGGTTATGAAACCCTTGCACAATGGCTCGGGCGGGTGACGTGTCCAGCAATCGCGCGCCGTGCAAACCGACTAGTTCGATCCCTTCCAATTCGTCGCCTGCGCCTTCCATAGCGCCGGCAAAGTAAGTCACCGGAATTTTTCGCCTTTGATATTCCTGCGCTGCCTGAATTGCCAGGATACCTGCCCCACCTTCCGGCGAGGCGAAATCGTGAATCACCACGACGCGTTCGATACCGTCGGGACGTTCCTGCGTGTTCGTCACCCTCGGCCACCATATCGGTAGCGAATGTCGAAAACGATGCGATTGTCCAGAATGTCGATATGATGGCTGCCGATGATCCCACGTTTGAATGTGGGAGCAATATGTCTGGCTAAGCTTTCGCTGTAGCGATCCATTGTCATTTTTTCGATCCGCATCAGGTTCAATCCATAACCATAGGTCCCATGCGAATTATCCTGCGCGGGACGGTAGAAGACGCCATCACGCTGCCAGATGCGGCCAGCGTTACGGGCGCAACGCGAATCAAATACCACCGGGTTGAGCAGGTGTGGCTCGAGTTTTTCCAGCATCGGCCCGTCGGCCCGGAAC
>JBATDO010000119.1:0-2176 GCA_049663505.1 Sphingorhabdus sp. | reverse complement strand
CTTGCAGTGCCTCGGCATGCTTGACCAAGACGCCAGCATGTGCGCCGCGTCCGGTTGCCACCATGATTGACATCGGCGTCGCTAATCCCAATGCACATGGACAGGCGATGATGAGAACGGCGATCGCATTCAACAGTGCATGGCTGATGCGTGGTTCGGGGCCAACGAGACTCCACACCGCAAAGGATGCAATGGAAATAGCGATCACCAGCGGCACGAACCACGCCGAAATCCGGTCAGCCACCGCCTGTATAGGCGCGCGACTTCGCTGGGCTTCGGCGACCATGCGGACTATGCGCGCGAGGATCGTATCGCTACCGACCACTTGCGCTTCCATGACAAGGCTACCGGTGCCGTTCACCGTGCCACCGGTCAGCGCGCTGGCGGCCTCTTTGGCAACCGGCAAAGGTTCGCCTGTAAGCATTGACTCGTCAACCCAAGAGCGGCCTTCAATGACGATACCGTCAACCGGTACGGCTTCGCCCGGGCGGACACGCAATCGGTCGCCCGTTTGGACATCTGCAAGTTGAATGTCTGTTTCGGTGCCGTTGGCATCGATCCGCCTTGCGGTCTTTGGCGCGAGATTGAGCAGCGCACGGATCGCTTTGCCCGTTGCTGCCCGGGCGCGCAGTTCAAGCACTTGGCCGAGCAATACCAGCACCACGACCACGCCTGCAGCCTCGTAATAGACCGGCACCATTCCGCCGTGCATTCTAAAGGTTTCGGGAAACAGACCCGGAGCGAACGTCGCAACCAGGCTGTAAAGAAACGCCGCGCCCACGCCGATGGCGATGAGGGTGAACATATTGAGCTTGCGCGTGATCATTGAAGTCCAACCGCGCGTGAAGAACGGCAAGCCTGCCCACAGCACAATTGGGGCGGTCAGCACCAATTGAATCCAAGGCGAATATACGGGTTCAACCAGCTGCAATCCCAGGAACTCAGACCCCATCGTTAGAATGAGGAGTGGCACCGCGAGGGCGGCTGAAACCCAAAAGCGATGCGTAAAATCTACCAGTTCAGGATTAGGCGCGTCATTCAGTGAAGGCTCTTCGGGTTCCAATGCCATTCCACAAATTGGGCAGGTCCCCGGTTCCTGCTGCCGGATCTCAGCGTGCATTGGGCACGTCCACATCGCACCTGTGTCAGCGATGGGTTCCGCACGCAGGTTAGTAGAAAGGTATTTGGCCGTGTCTGACGTGAATTTGCCCAGACATCCAGCGCTGCAAAAATGGTAACGAACGGCGTCATGAGTAGCATGGTGCTCTGTCGTAGCGGGATCGACCGTCATCCCGCAAACGGGATCTATTGAGGTCGTCGAGCTGTCGGTGTTTGCCATGCTGCAACATCCACTATTTGTTGCTTGGATTGGATCGTTATGCTCTGTGGTCACAGGTTGGTCTCCTTGGCACGTCGCATTAACGTGGATAGTCCGAGCGGTCCTAGCCATGCGACGAGGACAAGAATGATCAAGCAATGCCAAGCTCGACAGGAAGGCTAAGGATAACTTGATGGTGGCCTTGGATGTTCCTTGGCTACTCTTAGCGTTCTGGTTGCCTGCCACTATTTGTTCGCTAGTCAGCTCCAACAATATCTAAAATGCGTCTAAAATCACGCCGGTTCTTAACTGGGTCGGCCAAGCTGAACCAATCCAGGCAACGAAAACCGCATAAAAAGCATTGGTAACAGCCCAGGCGTGCGTTTCGTGGCACCATGGTACTTTCACAGTGTTGTAGCCAAGGTTGTCGCGCTCAAAATCGCTCATTCCTCCAAATGGCCAGAATGCACCATTTTCAAATAGAGAAAATGTCTCCGGCTGATGCAACAGAGTTTCGCTTTGGTGTCACGTTTTTCGGGCTCAGAGATGATCGTCGAGAAACGAGGAAATCTAAGGGTCTAATGGCGCCTCTGCGCGCCATATCCTGGTTCGCAAATGCCGTAAAGTGCGGACAAGTGTAGACTAATTTGCCACTTCCCTATGTGATTAACTTATTGATAATAATGAGACGCATCCGTGGTGCAGGTAGACCGGAGTGAACCAACGACCTCGGCATCTATAAGTCACTCAAAATACCCAGTAAAATGTCAATAGGGGTGCCTGTGATATTCATGCAATCTGTCCCTTGGTTCGGTTACAGACTAATTCTGGAAAACCACTTTTACACCTGGCTTCACC
>JBATDO010000118.1:0-13179 GCA_049663505.1 Sphingorhabdus sp. | reverse complement strand
CGGGTACCCTGCCCCACTTCCGATTCTGCAAAGATGAACCCACCTGACTGCTTCACAATTCCATAGACGGTGGACAGGCCCAAGCCAGTTCCTTTCCCAACGTCCTTGGTCGTAAAAAACGGCTCGAATATCTTGACCAGATTTTCCTTGGAAATGCCAACGCCACTATCCTCTACCGATAGCTGAATATAATCTCCAATGGGAAGGATCTCGCTCCCCATTGCGCGCACATCAGTCTGACTGACGGCTTTTGTGCTGATATGAACCACACCGCCATTGGGCATTGCGTCGCGAGCGTTTACCCCCAGATTGATGATAACCTGTTCAAGTTGCCCGGGATCGGCTCGCACTGCACCCATCGCTCTGCCGTGATGAACTTCCAGACGCACTGTCTCGCCCAACAGACGCTTCAACAAGTTTGAAACCTCTGCCACGACATCAGGCAACTGCAATATTTGTGGTCGCAAGGTTTGTTGACGGGAAAAGGCCAACAATTGCCGAGTTAAACTCGCAGCACGGTTCGAGTTGTTCTTGATCTGCTGGATGTCGTCATAATCGCTATCACCAGGCTGATGACGAAGCAGCATCAAATCGCAATATCCTATAATGGCGGTGAGGATGTTGTTAAAATCATGCGCAACACCGCCTGCCAACTGCCCAATTGCCTGCATCTTGGTTGCTTGTGCAACCTGTCTCTTCAACTTTGTTTCCTCGCTATTGTCCTTAAGGCCAAGTAGCACCGCCGCTTCGCCCAAACCTCTCACGCCAGCAATCGACAGGGCGATAACATTCTCCGGCTGGTCCTTCAGTCGCACAGCTATGTCGCCTGACATCACTTGGCCACTGGCATAGCGACGAATACTCTCAGATACCGCTGCCTTGTCTTCGGCAATAACGAGATCGCCTGGATAAGGCGGAATTTGCTCAGGTTGCAAGTCAACGACGCGTGCAAACGAGTCGTTGGCAAACAGAAACCGACCATCCCGATCGACTAAGGCAAGTCCGAGCGGCAATGTGGAGAGAAGTTGTTCGACATGCGCCAATGCAGCCCCACGTTCGACGCGGTTTCCATCCTCATCGACCGCCAGCACCAATGACGCCCCTTCGTCTTTCTGATCGCCCAACGGGACATGAAGCAGTCTCACGGGCAGCCCTCGCCGGCCTTCGCGCTCGAAAAATATCGCGCCCTTTTCATCCATTCGCATCAACGATGCCAATTCGCGCGCAACGATATTTTCAGTGTCACTACCCGGGGCACGCAGTGCAAAGGCCGCGTTGGCAGCCCTAATGCGACCCTCGGGCCCAATGGACGCAGCCATGACGCCATTTTGGGCCATTGCCCGACCAATCCGTCCGGTTACAAGTTCAATCGCACGGCTTTCAATGTCCAGAAGTTCGATGGGTGCAAGCCGCCACAACAAATACTCGTCAGCCGTCCCTGCTCTTGCAACTTTAACGCTGAACTGGCGTTGTCCACGAGAAATCGCTTCGATTTGCGCAGTTCCGTCACGCCAAGCCGCACGTCCAGCTACGACCAGCAGTTCGCGACTTGCGTCGTCCACGCCCAGGTCCGGTGGGGCCCGAAGTCCATCGAAGGATTTGGTAAAATGGTCATTCGCACAAACCAGCCTGCCAGCACGGTCGCTGACAGCAATAGCGGCATTACTGAGCTGGGCTGCTGCATGGGTTATCGACCAATCAGGCGGCAACAACTGAGCAGGCACATCTGCAGGACGCGTGCGCCGCACATAGTCAACAAGGGCCCAAGCCGCGATCATGGCACCAGTGCAACTGCCGACAAGTGTAACGTTTTGCGTCGCGAACCATAAGACCGTCATCGAGACGAGCGTAGATGCTGCCAGCAATAGTGCATGCTTGCGATTTGATTGAACAGCCTCCTCGCCATCTCCACCAAATATCTGCAATTGTGCGGGGGTGAATTGGCTGTTCAATGGGGCTCCTTACCAGATACGGACGCGGTCCTCGGGTTTGAGGTACAATTTGCCGTCCGCCTTCGGCTGGAACGCCTCGTACCATTTGTCAAGATTGCGTACCACCCAAACTCGCTGTGCTGATGGACTATGCGGGTCTGTGATCAAGCGCTGACGCAAATTGGCCTCACGATAATTGCGTCGCCAAACCTGTGCCCAACCAAGGAAGAAGCGTTGATCACCGGTCATTCCATCGATCACTGGAGGTTCTTTGCCATCCAGCGAAGTGCGGTATGCGTCGTAGGCAATAGTGAGCCCTGCTAAATCACCGATGTTTTCTCCAAGCGTGAACTCTCCCTTGACCGATGCATCAGGAAATATCTTGTAAGCGTCATATTGGGCTATCAACTGCTTGCCAGCCGCTTCAAACGCCTTGAGGTCGCTTGCAGTCCACCAATCAGCAAGCCTTCCGTTCTCATCATATTTTGCGCCTTGATCGTCAAAATGATGACTGACCTCGTGACCGATAACGGCTCCAATTCCGCCATAGTTCACTGCCGGGTCCGCTTTTGGATCAAAAAAGGGCGGCTGCAGGATCGCCGCTGGAAACACGATTTCGTTCATCCCGAAATTTGCATAGGCATTGACTGTCTGGGGCAACATTCCCCATTCCCAGCGCCGGATCGGGCCCCCGAGTTTACTGATGTTGTCATCAAAGCCCCATTGGTTCGACCTGAGGTCATTACCAAAAAGGTCTCCGCGCACCACTTTCAACTTCGAATAATCCTTCCACTGATCGGGATAACCGATCTTGGTGGTAAAATTAGCTAGTTTTTGTCGAGCCTTAAGCTTGGTTTCGGGCTGCATCCACGTCAAACCATCGATGCGGCGGCCCATGGCTCCAAGCACATTCTTGACGAGCACGTCCATCGCGGCCTTGGTTTCGGGTGGAAAATATTGCGCAGCGTAGGCCTTGCCCACTTCATCGCCCACCGTACCCTCGGTGAGTGCAACTCCCCGTTTCCAACGCGGCTCGCGCTGGGGTGTTCCCTGCAAGACTGTGCCGTAAAATGCAAAAGTTGTGTCGGACACCGTGTCAGGCAGCACATTTGCAAAGGACAACAAGCTATTGACGATCATCTGATCCTTGAACGTCGCCAATTCTGCTTCTGCATAAATTTTAGAAATGCCAGTTATTGCGCTCGGCTGGCCAACAATCACCTCGGTTATCTTGGGACTGGCCTTTTTGAGAATTGCCGACATTTTCAACCCTGGCGAAATTTCGTCCAGTTGCGCCAAACTCATCTTGTTGTAAGTCTTCGTCGCATCCCCTGAATCCTCGCGGGTCCACTGCACCGCTGCAATTTTCTTTTCCATGTCGAAAATTGCTGTGGCCCGCTGGGATGCATTCTTCTCGCCCGCAAGGGTTAGCATTTTGCCCAGATAATCCTTGTATGCGTTGCGGATGCCTTCGAACTTGTCGTTATCCACGAGATACATGTCGCGGTCGGGCAATCCAGTGCCACCCTGAAAAATCTGAAAAATATATGTTTCAGGATTTTTATCGTCCTGCCCCACAAAGCCACCGAACAAGGCGCCGACCCCATTACGTGCTGCGGTGGGAAGCAATTTTTCAAAAGTGGCCTTGCTTTTTATCCCGCGAACTTGCTTCAGCCAGGGCTCGATTGGTTTCAATCCCTTTTTTTCGACCGTTGCATAGTCAACATAGCTGGCAAAAACATCTCCAGCCTTACTGCCTTTACGCTCCATTTCCTTCTCGAGGACCAGCTTGACGCGGTCTTTGGAAAGATCATCGAGCACAGTGAACATACCGTAATTGGATTTGTCCGCAGGGATTTCGGTCTTCGCTGCCCATCTGCCGTTGGCGAAAAGGTAAAAATCGTCAGCAGGCGCAACCGACGTGTCCATTCCGCTATCATCGAAACCAAAGCTACCCAATTGTGGACCAACAACGGATGTTGTTTTGTCCTGGACAGCAGGTGCACCGTCAGCAAACGCAGGCGACGCAATGGTTAGCATCGAAGCCGTGGCAACCAGTGCCATTTTGATTGTGAGTTTCATCGTTGCATTCCCCATGATTGATGGAGAACGGCTAAGCCTGCTCGCACACCCGGCTACCCATTATCCACCAGCGGCAAGAGAATTCGACCGGCGTCGCCATTTAGAACTTATCCACCACCGCCAAAACCAGGCGGCCAGTACGTAACCAAGCGCTGCAGCAACGACAGAAATTATTGCAAGTCCAGCCAGCATCGCAGGTGCGGCTTCTGAAACAAGCCAGCCCAACCATGCCGAGATTGGCGCATGCGTATCTATCAACTGATAGAATCTCGTCGAGTCCGCACCAATTTGAAGCACCGAATTGCCTACATATACCGATGCCGCAAGAATGAACGGGGTTGTCGCAGGCATGCTCAGAAACGTCATTGCAGCACCGATCGGAATATTAGCTCGAACCGGGAGTGCCAACAATGCAACGCCAGCAATTTGAACGCCCGGAACCAACAAGAAGATCCCGACAAGAAGCCCAAGCGCCACTCCACGCGGTACAGAACGCCTGGTAAAGCGCCACAAGGCGGGGTGAAAAACGCGCTTGGCAAACGGCCGCAATATCGCGCTGCGTTCAAAGCTGTCCCGCGTCGGCGCCTGGCGCATGATCCATTTCCCGAACCCAGTCATCCGCGTTCACGCATGATTCTGCCTTGATCACGCTTCCAGTCCCGCTCTTTTTCAGTTGCGCGCTTATCCGGCGCCTTTTTACCCTTGGCCAATGCCAGCTCCACTTTCGCTCTGCCCCTGCCATTGAAATAAATCGACAATGGTACCAAGGTCATACCCTGACGCATAACCGCGCCATGCATCTTATTAATCTCGCGAGCATTAAGGAGCAATTTACGAGGTCGCTTCGGCTCGTGGTTAAAACGGTTGCCATGGCTGAACTCGGGAATATTGGCATTGATCAGCCAGACTTCCTCGCCCTTCACTTCTGCATAACTTTCGGCGATCGAACCCTCGCCAAATCTCAGCGACTTAACTTCCGTCCCGGTAAGGGCAATACCTGCCTCAAACTTGTCTTCGATAAAAAAATCATAGCGCGCGCGCCGGTTCTCAGCGACGGTTTTGACCTTTTCAAATGCTTCGGGCTTAGGACGTACCATCAGATTAGACCTGCATTCTCCAGCGCTGCGTCGACTTGCCTCCGACTTGCCTCTGAAGGGGGCGTCATCGGCAATCGCAGCTCGGTGGGAAATCCGTCTATAACACGAGACAAGGCATATTTGATTGGCCCCGGAGAGGCATCAGAAAATAGAGATAAATGAAGAGGATAAAGCTTATCATTCAGATTCCGAGCGAGCTCGTAGTCGCCGGATGCGCATGCTGTCTGGAATTCGGCACATAGCTTTGGGGCTACATTTGCCGTTACTGAAATGCATCCGACACCGCCGCTTGCATTGAATGCCAACGAGAGTTCGTCGACGCCCGATAACTGGCAAAAGTCGGCAGGGCATGCAAGGCGGTGATCTGTTACGCGTGACAAATCTCCACTTGCATCCTTGATCCCAATGACCGTTGGCAACTTGGCAAGAGCAGCAACCGTTTCGGGCTTGATGTCCGTCACCGTGCGGGCAGGAACATTATACAGGACAATAGGAAGATCATTCTTCTCGGTCATCCGGTGAAAATGCGCGTAAATGCCTTCTTGGTTGGGGCGGTTATAGTAAGGGGCGACAACCAATCCCGCGGCAGCACCGCTCTTTTTTGAAAAATTAAGATGAAGTATGGCATTGCTGGTATCATTGGAGCCGCAGCCCGCAATTACTGGTACTCTTCCCGCTGCCTGTTCAATGCAAACCTCAATGACGCGGTGATGCTCCGCGTTGGATAGTGTGGAGGCCTCACCGGTTGTGCCTGCAGGTACAAGCGCGCTCGAACCCTGCTCAATTTGCCAATCGATCAGTGCCCGAAAATGCTTCTCGCTAAACGACCCGTCGCAAAAAGGAGTCACTAGAGCCGGAATTGAGCCGGAAAACATGGAATTCATTCCTCCTTTTTGACCATAGTACCCTATATGGGTTATATAGTCGTTCGTTCAGCGCTTGATAAGGAAGCAGGCCATAATATGTCCAGCATGGTAAAGCATCTCATTTCAGCATCTGTGATCACACTTTCGCTAATGGCAACATCAGCAGTGTCGCAAACAGTCGTATGGCAGCCAGGTGTCGGCCCTGGCCCGGCGGCTTCTGCTCCAAACGCCCTTCCCACCTTCGATCCAAGCGACGGTAATATTCCTGCGGCGCTTCAACGCTGGCGAATGCTCAGTGCGTCGGGCAACTACGCATTCAGTGAATATGCCTCCTTCTTGATGAGCTATCCAGACTGGCCAGACAGTGATGCAATGCGCCAAAATGCCGAGCAATCCATCAATGTACTGAATTGGTCCCCCAATCAGGCTGTCGCCTTTTTCGATCGATTGCCACCTCTCACCAACGCCGGCCGTGCCAAATATGCACTCGCACTTGCCGCGAACGGCGACAAAGTACGTGCAGAAGCGGTGGCGCGCGAAGCGTGGCGCGCCGGGCCACTGACTGACGACGACGAGGGACGTCTACAGCAGATGATGGGTGGTCGGCTGTCTGCTGCAGATCATGATGCGCGTGTGGACCGACTGCTGTGGTCGGGTGCGACACGATCTGCTGAACGCATATTGCCGTTGACTTCGGCCATCAGACGGCCTGCATTTGCAGCAGCTTTGGCAATGAAAACCAAGAACCCCAATGCCAGCACGGCGCTGCAAGTGGCCGGTCGATCTGCAGAGACCGAGTCAACCTTAATTGCCGAACGTGTCAACCAACTGAAAATCGCTGGCGATAATTATGGCGCTCGCGAAGTGCTGGTCAATCGGGGCGATCTGGTGACCCCCCCGCCAGTAATTAAGGACTGGTACAAGCTGCTACTGGCCAATGCCGAGGCTGCGCGAAATGATGGTCAATATGAAATAGCTTACCGAATAGCCTCACGCGTCGATGACTCGATTCCCGTCGGGATGGACATGATGGCACAAGACCTGACCACGCGAGACCGTTACACGAGCCTCATGTGGATGGCCGGCACCATCGCGATGGAAAGGCTGGGCCGCCCAGGCGATGCCGTTGGCATGTTCACCCGTTATGCAGCTGCAGCGAAATCTCCCCAAACACGTTCAAAGGGGTTATATTGGGCAGGAAAGGCGTCATCAAAGAGCGGGGATCAACGGGGTGCTAACCGCTTCTACAACGAAGCTGCTACCTATTATGACAGTTTTTTCGGGCAATTGTCTCTGGAACAACTTAACAAGCCATTGCCCCCGGTGCCAGGTGTACAGATCACACCCAACGTTGCTCCAGCCGAAAGCCAGCCACCTGTTTATCTGGCAGCAGCACTTGCGGCCAAATATGGCAGCTGGAAGGACCAGAGCAATTTTCTGCGAACCATCTCAAAAAATGCCAAGACCCCCGAAGATTTTGTCGGCGCGGTAAGCTTGTCGAAGAAGATTAATCGACCCGACCTAGCTGTCATGGCAGGTCGAAATGCGCGATATTTTGGATACGCCAACCTGGTCGGGATTGGGTACCCAACTGTCAATGTCCCTGCGTCGCATAACAGCAACTGGACGTTGATACATGCAATAGCGCGTCAGGAAAGCCAGTTTGACAAGGCTATCGTCAGTCATGCAGGTGCACGTGGGTTGATGCAGCTGATGCCGGGCACGGCGCGCGAAACCTCCGGCAAGATTGCAATGGCTTACCGGCCCGATGCACTGACTGTGGACACAGATTATAATATCCAGTTGGGCTCAACCTACATTCAGCGCATGCTTGATTATTATGGTGGAAGCTACCCGCTTGCAATTGCCGCTTACAATGGAGGTCCTGGCAATGTGAATAAGTGGCTCAAGGCGAATGGCGACCCACGTACAGGTGCGATCGACATCATGGAATGGATCGAAAAGATCCCCTTGTCGGAAACCCGCGACTACGTTTACCGAGTCCTCGAAAATGCCGTGATGTATGATCACATGCACCCTGAAAAGGCCCGAATACGTTCAACGCATCCACTCAGCACCTATTTGGGCAAATCGAGGCCGGGGTGACGTAGATTGCGTTAATGGAACGCACCAACCCCATTACGCCGGCTGGCTTTGCATCACTAAGGAAGCGCTACGAACAATTGTTCGCGGTAGAACGGCCTGCAACTGTGGAAATCGTGCACTGGGCAGCAGGCAATGGTGACCGTAGCGAAAACGGTGATTATATATACGGACGCCAAAAACTGCGTGCTATTGATCGCGAACTTGGCCAGCTCTCGAAGAAAATGAAAGTCGCCAAGATCATTGATCCGTCGATGCAAGTCGACCGTAGCCGGATATTCTTCGGCGCAACCGTGAAAATTATAGATTCCAACGACGCGGAACTCGCAATAACATTGGTAGGTGACGATGAAGCTATGGCAGGCGATGGAAAAATCGGTTGGAACTCACCAATGGCTCGAGCTCTTCGCGGAGCAAGAGTTGGTGATGTAAAAACCGTGACACTGCCTGTTGGTCAGAAGGAATGGGAAATTATGGCCATTTCTTATCCTTTGGCCTTGTAGCCCAAGAATTCCCGAGCCATGCGCATGATTTCCGGTTCAGGATCAGGAAACTGATCAGGGACACTTGTTTCTAACGCACCGATCACATGCTGCAATACCGAAATCCTTGCAGCTTTCTGGTTATTGCCATCAACTACGATCCATGGTGCCCAGCGCGTATCAGTGCGCTTGAACATGTCTTCCATTGCTTCAAGATACTCTGAGCGCTTGCCACGATTGCGAAAATCTTCTGCGGTCACCTTCCAGCGTTTTGACGGGTCCTCAAGACGTTCAACAAGTACTTTGTCTTGCGTCTCTTGCGTAACGTGCAGGAATAGCTTGATGATTTTCGTGCCAATTTCACCCTGGCGCGATTCAAACTCGTTGATTTCGTCGTAGGCGCGCCGCCATTCGGCCTCGGTGCAGAAGCCTTCGACCCGTTCGACGAGAACGCGGCCATAATGGCTGCGATCCCATATACTCGTTGAGCATTTTCCCGGCAACTTAGTCCAAAATCGCCAAAGAAAATGCTGCTCCTTTTCCTCCGCGGTCGGAGCAGAAATAGGATAAACGCGAAAATAGCGCGGGTCCCAATTGGCTGTCAGGCGTTTGATAGCCCCCCCCTTACCCGCCGCATCCCAACCTTCAATTATAATGAGGGTTCGGGTGCCGTGGAGGATTTGCAGTGATTGCAGCTCAGCAAGCCGATCCTGAAGGCTTTTCAGGTGGTTATCGTAGTCGCCTTCATATTTCTTGCCGGACTCATACTTGGTAAGATCTGTTGCCATGTCCCTACATCAGCACCTTCTTCACATTGATACAAGGTCGCTGGCAAAAGTGTGCGAGAAAGGGGCAATCATGCTTTCGGAGTCTGTTCCACAATCCGGATATTCAGTTCACGCAATTGTTTGGCGCTTACGGGCCCGGGTGCAGCCATCATCAAGTCCTCCGCCTTCTGATTCATCGGGAAGACGATGACTTCGCGGATATTTGGTTCATCGGCAAGCAGCATGACCATGCGGTCAATGCCAGGCGCAGAACCACCATGCGGTGGCGCGCCAAATTTGAACGCGTTGATCATCCCTGCGAAATTCGTATCGACATCAGCCTGAGTGTAACCGGCAATCTCGAATGCCTTGTACATGATTTCCGGCTTATGATTTCTGATCGCGCCAGAGGAAAGCTCCACGCCATTGCAGACAATATCATACTGATAAGCGAGGATATCCAGCGGATCCATGGTCTCGAGCGCTTCCAGCTCGCCCTGCGGCATCGAGAATGGATTGTGGCTGAAATCGACCTTTTTGTTTTCCTCGTCATATTCAAACATCGGAAAATCGACGATCCAGCAGAAGTTGAAGCTGCCCTTTTCGATGAGTTCGAGCTGCTCTCCAACCCGTGTACGGGCAGCACCTGCAAGCTTGACTGCCTGCGATTCTTTTCCGGCAGCGAAGAAACAACCGTCATCCGGCCCAAGTCCTATTGCATCATACAGC
The DNA here is from genome assembly GCA_049663505.1 of Sphingorhabdus sp. Classification (GTDB taxonomy): domain Bacteria; phylum Pseudomonadota; class Alphaproteobacteria; order Sphingomonadales; family Sphingomonadaceae; genus Sphingorhabdus_B. The sequence continues at coordinate 3,122 of JBATDO010000118.1, read as the reverse complement.
GCAACCATACCTTCTTCGCCGTGATTCTTGGCAATCGGCCCACCGAACACGCCAGCCTTCCTGGTCACATAGCCAAGTCCGGCATGCCCCTCGCTGCGTGCCCAATCGTTCATGTCGTCAAAGAATTTGCGGCTTTTTTCTGCTGTCTTTGGAGCTGGTATGGCGCGTACGACGCCGCCTTCGCCGACAATCCGCTCAAACAGGCCAAAACCAGATTGCCCAAAATACGAACCAACATCGTGGATCAGGATCGGGTTGCGAAGATCTGGCTTGTCCGAGCCGAATTTCAACATTGATTCGCGGTAAGGTATGCGTGGGAAAGGAAGGGCGCTCACGGTCCGGCCGTTGGCAAACTCCTCAAACAGTCCGTGAAGCACGGGTTCGATGGCATTGAACACGTCGTCTTGCGTGACAAAGCTCATTTCAAAATCAAGCTGATAGAATTCGCCCGGGCTGCGGTCAGCCCGCGCGTCTTCATCCCGGAAGCACGGAGCGATCTGGAAATAGCGATCAAACCCTGCGACCATGAGCAGCTGCTTGAACATTTGCGGCGCTTGCGGCAGCGCATAGAACTTGCCCGGATGCACTCTGCTCGGAACAAGGTAGTCGCGCGCGCCTTCAGGGCTGCTTGCAGTCAGAATTGGCGTCTGGAACTCGGTAAATCCCTGATCGATCATGCGACGACGCACGCTAGAAATAACGTTTGAACGCAATACAATATTGCTGTGTAAACGTTCACGCCGCAGATCAAGATAGCGATACTTCAGCCGAGTTTCTTCAGGATAATCAGCTTCGCCGAATACAGGTAATGGAAGTTCGTGCGCCGATGATTGAACGGTGACTTCGCGGGCCCGGACTTCGATTTCACCGGTCGGCAGGTTGGGGTTTATGGTATCCGAATCGCGCGCCACTACATCACCTGTAATGGTCACAACTGATTCGGCTCGAACCCGGTCGAGCACCTTGAAAGCCTCACTGTCAACGTCGAGAACAATCTGCTTCAATCCGTAATGGTCACGCAAATCCACGAAAAGTAGCCCGCCAGGATCGCGTTTACGGTGGACCCAGCCGGACAATCGGACCTCGAGGCCCACGTTAGAAGCTCGGAGTTCTGCGCAATTATGGGTGCGATATGCGTGCATTACTTGCTCAATTCAAAAAAACTGTGGAAAGCGCGCCTAACACAGGCGAGCGGACACTTTGTCAAGTCGAGAATGGGTGCTAGGGCAACGATCAATGCAGATTCATCCACTCATCACTGACAGCAAACGCTTGGCCGAATTGTGCGAGCGTCTCGCAAAATCACCATTTGTTGCGGTCGACACCGAATTCATGCGGGAAAACACATTCTATCCCGATCTTTGCCTAGTGCAACTGGCGGATGTGAACGAGGCTGCGGCCATAGATCCCAAGGCACCCGATCTCGACATGACGCCGATGCTCGAATTATTGTGCAACAATGAGGACGTGCTCAAGATCTTCCATGCCGGCGGGCAGGATATAGAGATATTTTTCAATCTCACGGGCAAGACGCCACACCCCATGTTTGATACGCAGATCGCGGCGATGGCCCTGGGGCAAGGCGAACAGATTGGGTATTCAAATCTGGTCGAGCTATGGATCGGCGTTCAGCTCGACAAGGGAGCGCGTTTTACGGACTGGTCACGCAGGCCATTGGACAAACGCCAGATCGACTATGCAATTGCAGATGTCACGCATTTGTCAGTGATATTCCCAATGATGCTTGAGAAATTGAAGTCTACGGGTCGTGGCATGTGGTTGAATGACGAAATGGAACGGATATCCGACGCTGCCAATTATCGTAATGATCCCGAAAATGCGTGGAGCCGGATCAAGGTCCAGTCACGCAAGCCGGAGGTGCTAGGAAGATTACAAGCCATGGCGGCATGGCGCGAGCGTGAGGCCCAGCGGAAAAATATACCTCGCGGGCGCATCATGAAAGATGAAACGCTGGCCGACATCGCTGCACACCCGCCGAAAACGCAGGCTGATTTACCCAAGGTACGCGGCCTGTCCCCTGCATGGCGAGATAATGAAATTGGTGCGCGGCTGATGGGTGTGATTGAGTCGAGCGTGCCGATGGCGCGGGACGATTTACCTGACCGAGTGCGGAGTGGCCAAGGTGGTGGTAAGGATGGATCGCTTGTAGCCGACCTGTTGAAGCTTCTTTTGAAAATCAGGTCACGCGAGATCAATGTTGCCGCACGCCTGATTGTGCGCACGGAGGAGCTGGAGCGCCTGGCGGCCGGAGAGCGCGAGGGATTGGAACTTTTGACAGGCTGGCGTTTTGAGCAATTTGGGCGTGACGCTCTCGACTTGGTTGAAGGCAGGCTTGCTTTTGCCGTGGTAAACGGAAAACTCAAAATGACACGGACAATGGACGGGGATGTCCCAGCTTGAAATATCTGCTCTTACTTGGTCTTCCAGTATTGGCGGCATGTACAAACAGCGAAAGAACCGCGCCTTACAGCATCAAGAATGTCCCTGCGGACCAAGCCGGTGGATTTGAATGCGACGCGACTGCAGTTCAATATGCCGTTGGTCAAAAGGCGAGCATTGCCTTGGCACAGGCCTTGATGACGAAATCTGGTGCGTTGACCCTACGCTGGGTGCCACCACGTTCCGCGGTAACGATGGATTTTAGTCCTATTCGTCTGAACATTGGCTATGATGACGCCATGACAGTCAACCTTGTCACCTGTGGCTAACGCTCCATTATCCGCTTCACCAAAGCCAGATTAACGGGTGCATTTTCTGCCAAGGCCCGCGCATTTGCGGCGCGCGCGAATGCTTCGATTGCAGCATAGCTGCGTTCGATCCGGCGCATTACATAGCGCAGTGCATCCAGGCTTATCGCCGCACCTCGATCAGCCAACTGCTTTTGGAGAAGCTGTTCGATCAGTGCATCGTCAGGTGGCGCGATTTCGAGCAGCAATGCGGCTCCAAGGCGTGAACGAAGGTCGGGCAATGCAATTTCCCAGTCAGCCGGGAGCCAGCGAGATACGAGTAACAACGGTGCCTGCCCTTCCTGCGCCCTGTTCCAAGCATTAAACAAAAACTCAGAACCATACTGCTCGGCATCATCGACTACTGTGCCACCC
>JBATDO010000117.1:0-5357 GCA_049663505.1 Sphingorhabdus sp. | reverse complement strand
CCAGATATCATTCAACTGGGAATGCGTAACGGGCTTGTCTAGATAGGCGTTGTAACTGCGGGCCTTGCGGAACAGCTGGTCGAGGGATTGCTCGTTCAAAGGTTGGTTAACCGGCATAAATGGGCTTTCGATTATCGGCGTTAGACTAGGCAGCGCGAACTTCGGTCACTTCAGGCACATAGTGCTTCAGCAACTGTTCAATGCCGTTTTTGAGTGTTGCAGATGAAGATGGACAGCCTGAGCAAGCACCCTGCATCTGCAAATAGACAACGCCCTTTTGAAAACCACGGTAAATGATGTCACCGCCGTCGTTGGCAACTGCTGGACGAACACGTGTTTCGATGAGTTCCTTGATCTGATCTACGATATCGGAATCCGAAGGGTCATCCAGCGGCAATTCACTGCTGGCCGATGGTACTGTAAAACCCGCAGAAGGAGCATGGAACAACGGCATGTTTGCACTAAAGTGATCGAGCAAAATTGCCACAACATCGGGTTTGAGCGATGCCCAATCAGCGCCTGGCGCAGATGTAACCGATATGAACTCTCGTCCAAAAAAGACGCCGGTTACATCCCCCAGCCCAAACAGCGCTTCGGCCAATGGCGAAGCTGCGGCTTCCTCCGGATCGGCAAAGTCACGCGTTCCGCTATCCATGACGGCAATTCCAGGCAGGAATTTTATAGTTGCCGGGTTCGGTGTAAGTTCGGTTTCAATCAACATAGCTTTCATGTGGTGCCACAACAGTCAAAGTGCAAGCGAGAATTCCTTGACAGTCGTAAAGCAGCGGGCAACCCATGAACGCATAGCCAAGAAGCAAAATAATGGTTGGTCAATCGGCAAGGACGGCATGGGTAACAGGCGCATCCTCCGGAATTGGCGAAGCGATTGCCAAGGCTTTCGTGGTTGGAGGCGGAAGAGCAATTCTGTCAGGCCGCAATGTGGCTGAACTCGAAAGGGTAACAAACGAAAGCGGAGCGCCCGATCGTTGCCATGTTCTTGCTTTCGATACCACGGATTTTGAAGCCATACCAAGCATGGTAAAAGCGGCAGTCGCGTCTAGCGGCAGTGTCGATATCCTGGTGAATACTGCAGGCATCTCGCAGCGCTTCTTAGCGGTCGACACGGCATTTGAGGTTTATGAATGCCTCGTTGATGCCGACCGATCGGCGCGCGGGGCGAGTGATGTTACGATTGATCGTGGCATTGAGCCAGATGAAGGTGCTCATATCATCTGGAATGCCGTCGCAGAGGCTACACGCGAGATTATCATTGCCCAAGGTCTTGAGGCCCATATTGTGCTCTTGCGGGCCCAGGAACCAGAGCGACTGTTCGACATGGCCGAAGCCATGATAGCCAATGGCTACACGCAAAAAATTGCGGCGAAATAGCTAGACTCGGCTGGCCTTTAGCGCTGCGCCAGCGGCAAATGGAGAGAGTGCTGCGATGGCCAGGGACGTGGCTGCCAGCAATTGCATCGCATTTCCTGGCGAATCTGCAAGAGTCCCAGCTCCGAAAATCAGTATGGGAATCGCGAGCGGGATGAGAAGCAGGCCACCAAGAGCGCTGGCGCCGTTGAGCCCTGCGGTGAGTGCAGCGACGGTAACGGAAAGGCCTGAAAGAGCTGGCAAGGCAAGGGCGAGTCCTATTAACAAGGTGAGGAGCTTTGCTTCGGGCAATCCGATAAGAGCCGAAGCGACAATTGTCGCCAGCAATAAAGGCACGCCAAACGAGACAAGCTGGCCGATGATTTTTGCGACTGCGACCAGTTCATCCGACCACCCCCGCAGCGCCAATTGGTCGAGCACGCCTGTCAGTCGATCTGGCAGTATCAGTCTCTCGATAGGCAGCAATGTCGAAAGCAGGGCCGCGATCCATAATATGCCGCCGCCCGTCCGCGCGAGCAGGATCCTGTCCGGGCCTGTTACAAACGGGTAGAGCGTGGCAACTGCCAGATAGAATATCACTGGCAACCACAGCCCGCCGCCCGTCCACGCCAGTCGTACTTCACGCATGATGAGAGCATTGAAGCCCTTCATAGCGCAGTAACCCGCTCGTCCAGCCGCAGGCTTTGAGCGACGACAATCGACGGCGACTGATGGGCTGCAACAAGAGCCATTCCACCCGCCGAAATATGCGCAAGGAGTGCCTGGTCGAGACGTTCAGTGCTGGCGCTGTCCAATCCGTTATATGGCTCATCAAGAAGCCAAATCTGAGCATTTGATGTGAGCAATCGGGCCAGGCTTGCCCTCTTGCGCTGGCCCGTTGATAGCAGGCGGATGGGAACGTCTGCCAGAGGTGCGAGATCAACGGCATGTAATGCATATGCACGAGCAGCCGGTGTGGCATCGTCGATGTCGGCCCAGAAGCGAAGGGCGCTCTCGACCGACAGATTTGTATCGAGGGCCAGGTTCTCATCGGCAAGCGCCAACCTCCCTTCAACCAACATTGATCCCGATGCTTTCGAAAGCAACCCGGCAATGAGGCGCAGCAATGTTGACTTCCCACAGCCGTTGGCGCCACGTATCCAAATAATGTCTCCAGGTCCGGCATCGAGCGAAATGCCATTCAACACGATCCTGTTGCCGCGAATGACCGAGACATTTTCTAGCCTGAGCAAAGGCATGGTTGCTTGACGCGATGACATGGCGCGACATAGGCATGAATTCATCGAATTGCAAAATCGGGAAATGGTAATGACAGTTTCAAAGTTGGACGATTCAAAGCGCGCGCTGGCATTGAGCAGCTTGGCTCACTGGAATTATGATGTTGAAGCACAAGGGATAAGGCGCAGCCTGCGCTTTGCAGACTTTGGTGCTGCGTTTGCATTCATGACCCATGTTGCGATCTTAGCTGAAAAAGCTGATCATCATCCTGAATGGTTCAATGTCTACAATCGTGTTGATATATTGCTCACTACGCATGATGCAGGCGGTTTGTCCCAACGAGATGTCGACCTAGCAGTTCAGATCGACGCCGTCGTAGGTTAGTGACCGCTGGCATCTGCGTCGAGATCCTTCATCAATCCCGTTAGGTTGCGACGCAGACGGTTGGGAAACCACCTGGCAGCGAACGCCAGCTGTTTGGCCATCTTGTTGACGGTCGTATGGACTTTGTCGCCATGAACCGCATTCCATGCCGCCTGTCCGATGATCTCGACAGGGCTCACTTCGACCCCGGCAGCCTGCAATTTTTCCTTGCCCGTCATGTTGCTGCCCGGTTCAATTGTATTAATAATATTCGTATCGATGAAACCAGGCATGAGGCTGCGGGATTTGATCCCCAAGTCGCGCCACTCGATGTCATGTGCTTCGGCCAGGCCTCGCACGGCAAATTTCGTGGCGCTGTATACGCTCAGTCCAGCGGATCCATAAATACCGGCAGCTGAACTCGTGTAGAGCACACAGGACCCGGTTGTTGCCTTCAATAACTCGAATGCTGCGCGAGTGCCACTGATCACTCCGGTCAGATTGATGGCAATCATCCGGTCAATGTCTTCATCGGTCATGTCTTGGATGGCGCCGCCAGAACCAATGCCTGCATTGTTGAAAAGCACCGTCATATGCCCGCCCGTGTGGCTTGCGAAATCGGACATGGCAGCCTTCCATTGAGCCCGATCCGTTACATCCAAGCGGTGTATCGACCATTGTCCGGCGGGTAACATCGCCGCGGTGTCGGCCATTCCTGAATCATTTACATCGGCGATGCCGATAAACCAGCCTCTGGCAGCGAAAAACTTTGCCACCTCCCGTCCCAGCCCTGAAGCCGCACCGGTGATGAAAATGCTATCTGCCATGTTGCCGACTCTCCTTACTCACAGAGATGTCAGCAACAGCAATTTGAAGTGAACGTCAACAGTTTCTTGAAAGCCAAATCATCGACGGATAAACGAGCCACGACAAGGAGCCGAAATGCCAAGATTTTCTGCATTGCTGCTGGGAATGTTATTTGCACTTAACCCTCTTCAGCTCAGGGCTGAAGTGGTGGCTACCTTTTACAGTCACGACTTCGACGACTATTTTCCGCACGCATTTGTGAAGCTTAAGGGGACAGTCGATTCAACAGGGCAGAAGGTGGACACTAATTACGGATTCACTGCAGTGAGCGTTAGCCCGGCGCTTTTGCTCGGTTCGGTGAAGGGAATGGTGGAGACCAAAGATGCGAGATATGTCTCTCGGAGCAACCCGCATTTTTCAATAATTCTCAAGGATGCAGAATATTTGCGCTTCATGGAATTCGTGGATAAATGGCGCAATATGCCGGGCAAGAGCTACAGCTTGAACAAAAGAAATTGCGTGCATTTCTCGATGGAAGCTGCTGCACTTCTTGGATTGAGTGTCAATCGCAGAAGCAGGTTCTTCAAAAAGCCCAAGACATTTCTGCTTGAGGTCATGGGGCTAAATCCGCATTTGAAACCCTAGATTGCCTGAAATCCGGCTGCGTAAATGTGCCAGGTGAAAATTGCGACGGCTCCCCTGTAGGGTCGCCAACCTTCTGCGATGACACGAATGTCCTTTTCGGAAGGTCGCGATTCCATGTTCATGAGCCTGCCGACACCTTCTTGCACTGCGAGGTCTCCAGCAGGCCAGATGTCTGGCCGGCCCTCAGCGAACAACAGATATATCTCTGCTGACCACCTTCCGATTCCCTTGACCCTGGTAAGGTAAGCGATCGCCTGCTCATCATCCTCAGGCAACCCTTCGAGAGGCAATGCACCAGTGATGACTAGCTCGGCGAGTGACCGAGCATAGCCCTGTTTTTGTCGGCTGAGTCCACATGCGCGAAGCGCGTCATAATCCTGTCCGATCAGTTTTTCTGGTGCGCAACCGGTTCCGAGCAGCTCCTCGAGCTTGTTCCAGACCGAATTGGCAGCGGCAACACTGACCTGCTGCCCCACGATGGTGCGCAGGAGCGTAGCATAACCTGGTTCGCGCAGGCGCGGTTCGGGGTAACCTGTCGCAATCAAAGCTTCAGCAAATCGAGGCTCTCTCAAGGCTACCGCGTCTAGTGATACTTTCAGGTCCTCAGCCGAAATCCCCATTATCTGGCCAGCTTCAACAGAGCCATCGGGGCTCCATAGTTTGCAGGGCCGATATCCCACCTCAATATCTCCATGGTGCCGGATGATTCCGGCCCTTCTTCGGTGTTGTTTGCAATTATCGGTGCATCGGTTGATAGCGTGAAAATGCCCTTGATGGTGACTGGTTCAGCGGGCTTCTTTGCGTTGTCGCTCGCCCCCATCATCCCCAATAGGCTTCCCGCACTCAGCAGCGACATCATCGATAGATCCTTGTCGGTCTTGAAGGCAGGCGCTTCGACCCTCAGTCGTCCATTGTCCCAGCGTGTGACATGGATCATC
>JBATDO010000116.1:0-3745 GCA_049663505.1 Sphingorhabdus sp. | reverse complement strand
GGTCAATACCGCGCTTCAGGTCCATTGGGTTCATGCCGGCAGCAACCGACTTCATGCCTTCGCGAACGATTGCTTGGGCCAATACTGTGGCTGTGGTTGTGCCATCGCCTGCTATATCGTTGGTTTTCGAAGCAACTTCGCGAACCATTTGAGCGCCCATGTTTTCGAACTTGTCTTTAAGTTCGATTTCCTTGGCGACCGTTACGCCGTCCTTGGTGATGCGTGGAGCACCATAGCTCTTGTCGATGACAACATTGCGGCCCTTTGGCCCCAAGGTAACCTTTACCGCGTCAGCGAGGATGTCTACGCCGCGCAGAATGCGTTCACGCGCATCGCGGCCAAATTTCACGTCTTTTGCAGCCATGAGTATGTTTCCTTCAAAAAGCGCAGAGACCTGCGCTGGTTAACAATAATAAAGTGGATTAACCGACAATCCCGAGGATGTCTGATTCCTTCATGATCAACAGGTCTTCACCGTCAATCTTCACTTCGGTACCAGACCATTTGCCAAACAAAATCTTGTCGCCGGCCTTTACGTCGAGTGGTGTCACGGTGCCGTCTTCGGCCTTGTTGCCCGAACCAACAGCGACAACTTCGCCTTCTTGTGGCTTTTCCTGGGCAGTATCGGGGATGATGATCCCACCAGCGGTTTTTGCTTCAGCCTCGACGCGACGGACGAGAACGCGGTCATGCAACGGACGAAATGCCATGTTGTACCTTTCTTTGCGTTTGTTTTACCATCCCGCCACTTCATGTTGAAATGGGTGACGGTAATGAATCGATGTTAGCACTCACAAGATTGGAGTGCTAACGGAACTCATATGGTTCTTTTTTGAATTAGGTCAAGACAGGCCACGCAGAATTTTTTACGCGGCCATGTAACGCTTCTCCGTCAATGATCGAATATTCGTCAGGACCAGTTGCTGGTTCGAGCCAAGAACATCTGAGCCTGACAAACGGAGAATCAAAATGAGCAACATGAATTATAAGCTGGCCAGCACGCTTGCCGCACTTTCAGCTGCCGCGACAATGGCTGCAGTCCCTGCGCAGGCTGCAGGCGAAAAGGAGAAATGCTTTGGCATTTCCTTGAAAGGAAAAAATGATTGCGCCGCAGGACCCGGAACCAGCTGCGCTGGAACGTCGACGGTCGACTATCAGGGAGATGCCTCGAAATATGTTTCCAAGGACACTTGCAAAAAAATGGGTGGTTCGCTTGCTGCAAAGCAAGGAAATACAAAGCCCATTCCCCAAAAGGGCTGAATCTGATAGGCATTTGTGGATGGACATGATCCTCAAAAGACCGTGTGCGAATAACCAATCTAACCTCCCGCCGTTGGGCGGGGTTGGATTGAAGCCGGTGCATTATTCGGAATTGATCGACACCATAACTCGTTCATCAAGGCCCGCATGGGTTGAAATCCATCCGCAAAATTATTTCGGCGATGGGGGCCCCCCGCATCGATGGTTAACCGCCATCGCCGACATTTATCCTTTAAGCTTTCACTCTGTTGGACTTTCGCTTGGATCGGCAGATGGACTGAACACGGATGACCTTGAACGTCTTGCCAAATTATGTGACCGCTACAATCCGGCCGTGATTTCGGATCATCTTAGCTTTTCTGGAGATGCACATCATCGCTTTGCCGACCTTTTACCTGTTCCATATACCCAAGAATGCCTCCAGTGCTTCGCCGACGCTGTCTCAAAGGTCCAGGACAGGCTGAGACGGACAATTCTGATTGAAAACCCTGCTCGCTATTTGGGCTATGCGGGCGATGAGATGAGCGAGACCGAATTCATCAGGCAGCTCCTGTCCAAGAGCGGGTGCGGCCTGTTGCTCGATCTGAACAATGTGGAAGTGGCGAGCACCAATCTGGGCTATTGTGCTGCTGGGTATGTTGATGCAATCGATCCTGAATGGGTGGGTGAAATCCATTTGGCTGGCCACTCGGTCGAAATCCATCAAAGCGGCCCCCTTCTTATCGACGACCATGGCAGCTGCATCTCTGACGCCACTTGGGACCTGTACCGTCGTTTCATTGCGCGTTCGGGCAGCAAACCCACCCTTGTAGAATGGGATAGCGATGTCCCCGCCTTGTCAGTCTTGATGCGCGAAATGGTCAAGGCTCAGGCGATAATGCACAGCGAAACCCATGCCATCGCTGTCTGAAATCCAAGACAATTTCATCGATGCCATTAACAACGGCCCCGGCCGACTTCAAAACCACCTGTTTTCAGGCCCTGTTGATCGGGTATTTCTGGGCCTTGCTGCCCATGCGAATACAATCAGTCATGCGCGCCTCGTTGCGCTCGAGCAGACATTCCCACGCACCCTTGAGCATTTGGGCAAGCCTTCATTCAACAATATTTCGCGAGACTTTGTTGATACTGCCAATGCAAGAGCCAGCGATCCAAGCAGTATCGGACGGCAATTTCCTGACTTTCTTCCAGACCCAGCTAGTCGCGAACTGGCACGCATCGAATGGGCGTGGCTCCAAGCCTATAATGCCGCCGAAGCGGAGCCGTTGACGCTTGCAGATTTGAACGGGATTGATGAGCGCAGCCTGCTGAAAATGCCTGTAGCACCCCATCCGTCGGCTCGAGCTGTCTCCATTTCATGTCCGATCGCAGCAGCGCTGCATGAACTTGCCGGCGTGCAGCCGAAAGTGGTTCTTTGTATCCGTCCACACGCCGAGGTTAAGCTGTTGGCGCTTGATGACGTACAATCTGCAATTTTTTCCGGGTCTAGCGCAATTGATGTGGTGCTCGGTAACCTTTTGCACATTGCCATCGAACAGTCGGAGGAAGAGGCAGCTTTGGCGCCAATTCTTGAACTAATCAGCGCAGGTACGCTGATTAAAACCGGGTGACGCATGATCGCTTGCATTGAACAGTATAATGGTCTTGTCGCAAAACTTGGCAACACATGGATTGACGATGCCACCCTCCTCCTCGTCAGGCTCTCCCTTGCGGGCATTTTCTGGCGTTCGGGCCGCACCAAAGTGGAAGAAGGCAGTTGGTTATCGCTAAGCGATACCACGACATATCTGTTTCGTGAGGAATATTCGGCCATTCCCATCCCTTTGGAACTAGCAGCTTATTTGGCCACGTATTCCGAGCACCTCTTTCCTGTACTCATTGCAATAGGGTTGTTCACTCGACTTTCTGCATTGGCACTGTTGGGATTGACAATGGTCATCCAGATTTTTGTGTACCCCGATGCATGGTGGACGGTGCACATCACATGGGTCGCGCTAGCAACAGTTCTGATTACACATGGTGGCGGGAAGCTTACGATTGACCAGATTCTGGTGAATCGAACATGATTGCAAATGAGGACGTCTTGCGTGATCTCATGAAGCGCTCGCAGGCGGGTGATAAGCAGGCCTATGCAGTTCTGCTTGAACAAATGTCGCGTTGGCTGACACGCTTTTTTTCCAGAAAGATCGCTTATCATGCCGTCGATGACCTGGTCCAGGAAACGTTGATCTCAGTTCATCGCAAACGTGCCAGCTATAATTCGTCTCGCCCGTTCCTGCCCTGGCTTGCTGCGATCGCCCGGTACCGCTGGGTGGACCGATTGCGACAGACGTACCGGCATGCAGCAGATGAACTTCAAGACCAGTTCAGCACCGCAAGTCACGAGGACGTCGTCGGAGCCAAGATTAGCATCGACAGATTGCTTCACCAACTACCCGAAGGCCAGGCCCAAGCTATCCGGCTGGTGAAGATCGATGGCTTGAGC
>JBATDO010000115.1:0-6168 GCA_049663505.1 Sphingorhabdus sp. | reverse complement strand
GTGCATCGCACTGCTCGCATTTCTTTTAGTGGAGCGTGCCCAGGGTAGTCTCTACGCTCAGCATGATGATCAGCCGTTCAATCTGGCGCCAACGGCAATAATGCAGATGATTCCCAATGTTACGGCTGGCCTCGGCCCGGTCGGCCGCCTCAATGCCTGCAGTCTGACCGAATCGATCGATAAGCGCTTCGGCTTCAACAACGTCACGAGGTTCGACATAGAGCGGCAGATACATGAATGATGCGGCTTTCCTGTTAGTTTCGGGTGGCAGACAGGCCCGGGTGAGTGGCCTGTCTGCACGACGGCCTCTACAGATGGGTAGTGGCAGAACGGTCAAAGCTATTGGTTAGCAGAAATTAAACACGTTGTTCCTGCTTGCTAGGCCGATGGGATTGGTGGCAAAGGAAAGTTATGATAGAAAATGGATCAACTCCTCCCCGCCTCGCAGGCGGCATATTCATCGCCCTTGGTTTGCTCGTTGGTGCAATTGGGGGCGTGGTGTTGGATCAGCCATCTGCAGGCATGGTTGCTGGAATGGCCGCAGGTGCAGTAATTGCGGTTCTCGTGTGGCTATTTGACCGCAGACGCGGATGAAAAGGATCTGGACATGTGGAAACACGTTCGAAATATTGCCCTTATTATTGTAGTCCTTGGATTGGCCGGGGTCTGGTATGTAACTCGACCGGACGTGGCACGACTGCCGCTTGATGCAGTGACAGGTCCCAAGCCGCAGATTACTGATGCGCGTGAACAGATATTCCCGACCATAAAATTGGCAGATGTCGACCGCTGGAAAGCTGGAGAAGCACCGATTGCTGCCCCCGGTTTGATTGTCGAGCGATTTGCAGATGGCTTGGACCATCCGCGCAATTTATATGTTCTTCCAAACGGAGATGTTCTTGTCGCCGAAACGAATTCTCCCCCGCGTGATGGTGGAGGAGTGGAGGGCATGATGATGCGATACCTGCTAGGCAAAGCAGGTGCTGCGGTCCCATCTGCCAATCGCATCACGCTATTGCGCGATGGCGATGGCGATGGCTCGCCAGAATTGAAAGTACCGTTTATTACGGGGCTCAATTCGCCGTTTGGCATGGCTTTGGTTGGCGACACATTATACGTGGCCAATACCGACGCCGTGCTGGCGTTTCCCTATAAAGACGGCGATACCAAAATCACCGACAAGGCAAAGGTCGTGACCAAGCTCAACGCGATTGCCCCAAACAACCACTGGACACGCAATCTCGCGGCTTCGCCGGACGGCAAGAAATTGTACATCTCGGTCGGTTCAAACAGCAACATTGCTGAACGCGGCATGGCTGTTGAAAATGGCCGGGCCATGGTGTTCGAATATGACATTGCCAAGGGCAGGAAGATCCCTTTTGCGACAGGTATGCGCAACCCCGTTGGCCTGGATTGGGACAATGAGGGCCAATTGTGGACGGTTGTGAACGAACGCGACATGCTTGGATCCGATATGGTTCCAGATTATCTGGCCTTGGTCGAGTTCGGCGCAGACTATGGCTGGCCGCAGCATTTCTGGGGTGGATTTACCGATCATAGAGTGTCCCCACCCAAGCCAGAAAAACGCGAATATGAACGACGCCCCGACTATGCGCTCGGTACCCACACAGCACCGCTCGGCCTTGCATTCGGTTTTAATGCAAAATTGGGAAGCGCATTCACAGACGGAGCGTTCATTGCCCGTCACGGCTCGTGGAACCGCAAGCCAATGTCGGGATATGATGTAATTTTCGTTGGCTTCAGCAAGGGGCAGCCATTTGGGAAGCCCGTTAACGTCCTGACTGGTTTTCTCGACAAGGACGGCAAGGCGCAGGGTCGACCAACCATGCTTGTCGTCCACAAGGATGGATCACTTCTCGTCAGCGATGATGTAGGAAACGTGATCTGGCGCGTGAGAGCAAAAACCTAAATCTTTCTGCCGGCCCGACCTGCAAGCTCGGTAGCGTAGTGCCATGCCACTCGCCCGGAACGACCACCACGTCCATGTGCAAAGGCAATGGCATCTGCTTCGAGCCATTCGAGACCAAAATGGCCGGCATAAGCACGAACCATGTCGAGAAATTCATTTTGATCAGGATATTGAAAGCCTAATTTCAGACCAAATCTGTCAGCTAGCGCCAAGTTGTCATCAACACTGTCGCGTATATTGATTGGGTCGTCCTGATCGCTCATTTTCCGCTCGATGATATTCCGGCGATTAGATGTAACATAGACTCGAACGTTGTCAGGCCGCGCTTCGACTCCACCCTCGAGTAGCGAACGAAGCAGTCTCGCGTTGTTGTCGGAAGCGTCAAATGCGATGTCGTCGATAAAGAGAATGAAGCGGCGATCGCGTGAGTTGAGTAATGTGAAAAGGCGGGGCAGGGTCGCAACATGATCTGCTGCAGCCTCGATCAAAGCCACTGGCAAAGCTGACCTCTGCAGATCGCCGACGACTGATTTGACGAGTGCTGATTTACCCATGCCACGTGCCCCCCACAAGAGTGCGTCATGGGCAGCGTGCCCCAGTGCATGTCGGCGGCTATTTTCTGCAATTCCTTCTTTTTGCCGATCAACCCCAACAATCAATTCAACCGGCAAAGGCTTGAATCCAGAGACAGCGACGAGCGCTCGTCCATCCCAGTGATAGGCAGGTTCTCGATCCAGATCCACTGGTAGGGGCAACGGCGGCGACATCCGTTCAAGTGCATCCGCTATGCGTTTCAGGACATCGTGGTTCAAGCTGCAAGGCCCTCTGCACCGAGTTCAAACAGAAGGTCACAACCAGCTATAGCCGTGCCTTTCAATGCGACAGCTTCAGGTACCATGATATCCAGGTAATAGCGGCAGGCGACACGCTTGGAATTCAGGAATGCATTGCTGGCATTGGAAGCCAGTTCTCGTTCAGCAGCGCGCAATTGCCTGAGCATCAGCCAACCCGAGGTTACGACTGCCATCATTGTGGTGTAGGCATAGCTACCCGCCAAGCGATCCTCGATGCTGGCATTTATCATGAACTCGGTCACCTCACTGCAGGCTCCCGCCAGAATGGCAAGTCCAGCTTCACTGCTTGCATCACTCGCAATTGACTGCAGGTGGCGTCGGATTACGCCGCCGCCATCCATTGCGAGCTTGCGTCCGACAAGGTCTGCTGCCTGAATGCCGTTGGTGCCTTCGTAAATCGCTGCAATTCTGATGTCGCGGTAATATTGAGCTGCTCCGGTTTCCTCGATGAAACCCATGCCTCCGTGCACCTGGATCCCGAGTGAAGCGATTTCGCTGCCCATGTCGGTGCCGTAGGTCTTTGCAAGCGGGGTTAGAAGGTCAACCATTTCGCGTGCTCCACTCTCGCCGACCGTTGCGCGGTCGACAAAGCCCGAGGCGAAGTAAAGCAATGCGCGAATGGCCTGAGTTCCTGCTTTCATCCGCAGCAACATTCGGCGCACATCTGGATGCTCGATAATCGCAACTGGCGTGCTCGACGGCGCTCCCGCCTTGGCCGACTGCACGCGCTCTCTTGCAAACCAAATTGCCTTTTGTGTCGCGCCTTCTGCGATCTGGACGCCTTGAAGGCCGACGTTCAACCTCGCATTGTTCATCATGGTGAACATCGCGCGCATGCCAGCGCATTCAGGCCCGATCAGTTCACCGTGGCACTCACCTTCCTCGCCAAAGGCAAGTACACAAGTCGGGGATGCGTTGATCCCCATTTTATGCTCAATCGAAACTACCTTGATATCATTTTCTTTACCGATGCCACCATCCGGGCTGACTTGAAATTTGGGTACCAGGAACAGCGATATCCCTTTTGTCCCTGGAGGTGCTCCAGGTGTTCGGGCGAGGACCAGATGGACGATATTGTGAGCCATGTCGTGGTCCCCAAAACTTATATAAATCTTGGTTCCCTTGATCTGGTACGTGCCGTCACCGAGCGGTGTAGCGGTTGTTTTGAGCGCGCCTACATCCGACCCTGCTTGCGGCTCGGTCAGGTTCATGGTGCCAGTCCATTCGCCAGTCGACAGCTTGGGGAGAAATCTCGCCTTCTGCGTATCCGAACCGTGATGGTTGATTGCCTCAATCGCTCCCACCGACAAAATTGGACATAATGCAAATGCCATGTTGGCGGCGCCAAGCGAATCCAATGCAACTGTTGCTAACGAGAAAGGTAATCCCTGTCCGCCAAAGGCGGTAGGTGCATTGATCGAACCCCAACCATTGGCGACATAGGCCTTGTACGCAGGGACAAACCCTTCTGGCATGACCACTTGGCCGTTGACGAGTCGGGCACCTATTGTGTCGCCGATCCGGTTGAGCGGCGCAAATTCGCCAGCTGCAAAATCTCCGATCCCTGCGACTATTGCCTGCACCATATCGGGTGTCGCATCAGCAAAACGGTCATGTTTGGCAAGTGCATCAATGCCGGTAATGTGCTTCAATACGAACAGTTGCTCGGTGACGGGTGCGGTAAAGGCCATGATTTGCAAAAAATCCTGTGAAAGCTGTAAGGCAACCGCCTATAGCCTTAAGTGATGTTAGGCTCAAATACGTTAGGTGAAGGCTGGATTGTACCGGCCAACGAGGCTGCGGTGACTGCGGCCGCCGACCTGCTGCGGGCGGGGCAGATCGTCGCGATTCCAACAGAGACGGTCTATGGCCTTGCAGGAGATGCCAGCAATGCAGAAGCTATTGCGCATATCTATGCGGCCAAGGGACGACCCGATTTCAACCCGCTCATCGTTCACGTACCCGACCGGGACGCTGCGGAACAGCTGGCGAAATTCAGTGATCTGGCTGAGCAATTGGCTTGTGCTTTCTGGCCTGGACCGATGACCCTGGTCCTTCCTGTTCGCGAAAATGCTCCTGTTGCAAAGGCGGTGACGGCCGGATTGCCCACCATTGCTATCCGCTGTCCTGCCCACCCAGTGATGCAGGCCGTGATGCGCAAGAGCCGCCTTAACCTGGCAGCCCCTTCGGCGAATAAAAGTGGAGGAATAAGCCCAACTCGAGCCGAGCATGTGCTGGCAAGTCTAGGCGGTGCTGTTCCGATGATCCTGGATGCCGGGCCGTGCAGCGATGGCCTGGAATCGACGATAGTCGCGGTACGAGGGGATGGCTGGCAAATCCTGCGGCCAGGACCAATCACGGCTGAGGACTTGTCGAGAGTTACAGGCTCAGAACCGTTGTCAGCAAGTGAAGCCAAGATCGAGGCACCGGGGCAACTTGCCAGCCATTATGCTCCATCAAAAGCTGTGCGTTTGAATGCGGTGGAAGCTGGGCAGGATGAATGGTTGATTGGATTTGGGGCGATATCGGGCGACCAGAATCTGTCGTCGGGTGGGGATCTGTCGCAGGCAGCAGCCTTGCTGTTCGACGCGCTACATACAGCAGATGCGAGCGATCGTACCAGTATTGCGGTGGCACCCATCCCGTATCAAGGCATTGGCGTTGCGATCAATGACAGGTTGGCTAGGGCTGCTGCCCGGTGAGACGGATTGTTGTCTTGTTGATCGCGCTTCTTGCCGCACCGTTGTCGGCGACCCCCAGCCTGTCTGAAGTCGAGGCTTATCGTGCGTTGATCGCACAAGACCTTCGTCTGGCAATCACGGGATATCGCCTTGCACAAGCAAATAGCCCGTTTTGCCCAAGCAAAGAACGCAATCCCGGGTGGGTTATCCACGATGTGGCCCAGTATCCCGACATGCATGCCGCAAGAACGGCCTTTGGTTTTGATAGGCCCGTGCAAATCGCAGCAATCTTCAAAGGAGGGGCAGCGGATCAAGCTGGTCTATCCGAAGGGGACGCTTTCATCGGCCTGGATGATGCAACTCTTTATTGGCCGGCGATGCCTGTGGGCAAGACAGGCTATGAACGAATGGCAAGCTTCAAGCAGTTGCTCAACGAGAAATGGGGTGAAAAACCCCAAATGCCCATGCAGATCTCGAGGGCAGGGCACCTGTTCAACACGGTGATGAAGCCGCCGCTTGTATGTGCGTCGGATTTCCAGGTCGACACGCGCGACGGTCTTGATGCGGGTGCAGATGGTCAAATTGTTCGGATCACTTACGCCATGATGGAATATGTCAGGAATGATGACGAATTAGCTGCCGTGGTTGCCCATGAATTCTCGCACAATATACTTGGGCACCGTAAACGGCTTAACAAGCAAGG
>JBATDO010000114.1:0-2511 GCA_049663505.1 Sphingorhabdus sp. | reverse complement strand
GCCACGCTCAGACCGGCAGGTCTCCTGCCTGCGATGGTTCTTTTTGGGGTATTCAGCTCATTAGTCGAGCAAGTGACCTGTCAAGCATCACGAGTTGCCACAGCAAGCGCCCATTGTTGTGGCGACCAGCAATGTGGTCATCAGCGGTGCGAGCGACCACTGCATTGTCGAAAAGCTCCATGTGCGACAAATGGGGACTCGTTGCGAGGTCGCGCGCGCTGGTTGCCAATGGCCCACGAAACCACTGATCAATAGGCGTGACAAATCCCATTTTTGGACGATATAATATATCTTTGGATAAATATCGTTCCATGGTCTTCTTCATAAGCCACTTACCTTGCCCGCCCCGAACGCGCATCCTGTCGGGAAGCGATGCGGCGAACTCAAGCAAACGGTGATCTAGCAACGGCTCACGTGCTTCCAGGCCAACCGCCATGCTGGTACGGTCGACTTTTGTAAGGATATCGCCAGGCAACCAGATCTTCATGTCGGCATATTGGGCCTGATCAAGACCGCTTTGCGCCGGCGCACCGATCATCATGCGTTCCATGAATAGCTCGGCACGGTATCCACCTAAAAGGCCACGTGTTCGATGCGAATACAGCAGTTGCCGTTGGCCCGGATTGGTTAAACTCACGGCATCAGTATAACCCTCAGCTCCAGATCGGGCCAGTGAAAGCAGCGTTGCCTTTGCCCGCAACGGCCGGGGTGCCCAATCGGCCTTGGGATAGAGATTGCCCAAGGTGCCAAACAATGGACCGCGCAAAGACTGGGGCAAAAGTCCGCGTACCCGTTCTTCACCTTGGTGGAATACGTGTCGACGATATCCAGCCATGGCTTCATCAGCGCCATCACCTGAGAGCGCGACGACAACTCTTTCGCGTGCCATTTGACAAACGCGATATGTCGGCAAGGCCGAGGCATCCGCAAAAGGCTCGTCAAAATGAAATGCCAGCATATCGATTAACGCGAAGTCGTCTGCTGCCACCTTGCGGCTACGATGGTCGGTTGCAAACCGCTTCGCAATCGAGTCGGCATATTCTGTTTCGTCGAGTTCGCCGACATCAAAACCTATGGAACAGGTCTTGATCGGTTGGCGTGAATGTTCAGCCATCAAGGCAACAACGGTGCTGCTATCAACCCCGCCGGAGAGAAAAGCACCAAGAGGAACATCTGAAACCATTCGCGATGTAACGCCTTGACGCATCAAGCGAAGCAGCTCTTCTTCCAACTCGGCTTGGCTGCCTTTGACCCGGCTGCTGAAATCGATATCCCAATAACGAACCGGCTCTGGAAGAGACCTTCCCTGTTGGAGTACAAGGTGATGACCAGCTGCCAATTTTCGCACGCCGCGAATAATGCAGGCGTGATCGGGAACATAGCCGAAAGCCAGATAGTCATCGATCGCAGATAAATCTATTTCGCGCCGGAGCGCTGGATGCACCGTCAGGGCCTTGAGTTCCGATCCGAATATTATACTGCCATCGGCAATTGGCGCGTAGAATAATGGCTTCACCCCCAAGCGGTCGCGTGCCAGGAACAACTGCCTGGTTCGCGCATCATGAAGCGCAAAGACGAACATTCCGTGAAAGTGCGACACGCAGTCAGCGCCCCAATGCCGCCAACCATGCAGGATAACCTCACTGTCACTATTGGTACGGAAGATATAACCTGCTTCCTCAAGTTCCTTGCGCAACTCCATGAAGTTATAGATCTCACCATTGAAACTCAGGCTCAGAGCCTGGTCTTCAGAGTGCATGGGTTGCGCCCCGCCTCCCAGATCAATGATCGAGAGCCGGCGGTGCCCTAGCCCCACTCCGGGCGCCGTCCAAACACCTGATCCATCGGGACCGCGATGCGCAATTGCGGCAGTCATTCGCTTTACCCGCTCAGGATCGACGGGTTTGGCCGTCTCCAAATGAAAGATACCTGCAATTCCGCACATGCGAGCGCCCTAACGCAAACCGGCAAAGCGGTCAGCCACTTTGTCGATATTGCCCAAAGCATTTACGAAAGCATCTATCGAAGCGCGAGGTGAACGGTCCTCCTTCTGTTCAGCTGACACCAAAATCGCAACCGCCTGCTGGTTGCCGTTCCGCAGCCGGGCATTCATTGTCGCAAGCTTTATGAGAGTTGCAGAACCGCTGGTAGTCCCGTTGACGCGGTAAAAACTGACAACTTCACGCGAAGCACCCTTTGTCTTGATCCGTTCAGCACGGCCGTTGCTAGGTGCAATCATATTTGCTGCCCAGGACCAAGCTCCATTGGGGTCAGCGGCGCCCTGCCCATATCCCACAAGTTCACGACCTTCGCTTTGTCGGTCATAAACTACAACAAACACGTCAACTTCCTGACCTGCAGCATTGCGATAACGACCAAACAGATAATGGTTGGCTCGGTCAAACCTGGGTTGCCACTGTACCTGTGGAGCATAAGGCACGAGCTTCCACCCGGGCACTTGAGGAAGTGAAATACGTTCAGGAATTGGTGATGGTATCGCAGCGACATATG
>JBATDO010000113.1:0-4098 GCA_049663505.1 Sphingorhabdus sp. | reverse complement strand
GCGAAAATGCCTATTACGGGGAATATCTGATCAACGCGCAGGGCGAAGATGTGGTGGCTGGACTCCGGACGCCGCAATATCTTACCAAGGCTGCGCGCGAGCGTGCAGGAGCCAAGCCGCTGTCCATGGAAGAGGCAATGCCCCAGGTATATTCCGAGCTCGCACAGGTCTTTGATATTCTCGAGACACATTACCGCGACATGCAGGACATCGAGTTTACAGTCGAACGTGAAAAGCTTTGGATGTTGCAGACCCGGTCAGGCAAGCGAACTGCCAAGGCAGCACTCAAGATCGCGGTCGACATGGCCGAGGAGGGCCTCATCACGAGAGATGAAGCCGTCTTGCGCATCGATCCAATGGCGCTCGACCAGTTGCTCCATCCAACTCTCGATCCAAGCGCGCCGCGTGACGTGCTCACCAGTGGCCTTCCGGCATCGCCTGGGGCGGCCTCGGGCAAGATTGTTTTCGATGCTGATACAGCAGAGCGTTACAGCGAAATGGGCGAGGAGGTGATCCTCGTGAGAATCGAGACCAGTCCTGAAGATATTCACGGTATGCATGCAGCAAGAGGCATCTTGACCGCACGCGGTGGAATGACGAGCCATGCAGCAGTCGTGGCGCGTGGCATGGGGCGTCCATGCGTATCGGGAGCAGGTAGCCTGCAGATTGATGCAGCAGCCAAGACCATGCGCATTGCAGGACGATCGCTTCACGAAGGTGATATCCTCACGCTCGACGGTTCGACGGGCGAGGTAATGGCCGGAGAGGTCCCGACCTTGCAGCCTGAACTGGTTGGAGACTTCGGCACCTTGATGGTTTGGGCCGATGCCGGTCGGCGGATGAAGGTGCGCGCAAATGCCGAAACACCGCACGATGCGCAGACTGCTCGTGACTTCGGTGCCGAAGGCATCGGCCTTTGCCGAACCGAGCACATGTTCTTCGACGCCAGCCGCATTGCGGCCGTGCGCCAGATGATATTGGCCGAAGACGAGGCAGGCAGGCGTGCCGCTCTCGAAAAACTGCTCCCAGAACAGCGCAAGGACTTTACCGGGATATTCGAGGTGATGGCGGGATTGCCGGTCACCATTCGATTGCTGGACCCTCCGCTGCACGAATTTCTGCCGCATGCAGAAAGCGAATTTGCCGAAGTGGCCGAGGCAGCCGGCGTCGGTATCGAGGTGCTGAAGCAGCGCGCAGCCGAGTTGCACGAGTTCAATCCGATGCTTGGCCACCGTGGTTGCCGCTTGGGCGTGACTTATCCCGAGATATACGAGATGCAAGCCCGCGCCATATTCGAAGCAGCGTGTAGCTTGGCAGTAGCGCCTGTCCCGGAAATCATGATTCCCCTGGTGGGCACGAGACGTGAACTGGAGCTGATGAAGGAAGTCGTCGACAATGCGGCCGAGGCCGTGTTTGCCGAGCAAGGTAAACGCATCGACTACCTGGTCGGGACCATGATCGAACTGCCTCGAGCTGCGCTAATGGCCGATGAGATTGCTGAAGTCGGCAGCTTCTTTTCCTTTGGTACCAATGACTTGACGCAAACTACTCTGGGTGTTTCGAGAGACGACGCTGCGCGTTTCTTGACGCATTATGTCGACAAGGGCATTTATGCCCGCGATCCCTTTGTGAGCATCGACGTCGAGGGCGTAGGGCAGCTGATCGAAATCGCTGTCACCAAGGGTCGCAAGACTCGCCCGGACATCAAGCTGGGTATCTGTGGCGAACATGGCGGTGACCCGGCATCAATCGCGTTTTGCGAAGGCGTGGGGCTCGATTATGTCAGCGCGTCTCCCTATCGCGTTCCCATTGCCCGTCTTGCAGCGGCGCAGGCAGCGCTTGCCAAGAAGTAGACTTCGCGTTTAGGCTTCTCTCCTGGGTATAGGGGAGAAGCGGGGCATGAAGTCCTGGCAAAGATATACAATCTGCCTGGCGCTTGGTCTTGTCGCCGGCGCCGGTTATGCCATGCAGCAGCTAAGAAGTGGCATGGCAGATGACGGCATCCAGATAGGCGCCTGGACGACCGGCAAGAGCTATGGCAGCGCCGACGCCACTGCGCTCACTCGTGCCAGGGTCGCACTGAGTGGTCTTTTGGCCTTGCCTGCGAAAGAAGCGATGTATTTTACTGCAAAGGTCGCCAGCGACGGAAGTGCGCTGGATGGGCGGTGCACCTATATTGTAAGTGGCGGGAAGCTTGAGGGCAGGTGGTGGAGTGTTACACTTTATCAAGGCGATGGCTGGCTGGTAAAAAATGCTGCCAATCGGTGGTCAATTCCCGCACATGCAGCAAATCAAGGTGAAGGCGGCCGGTGGTCCTTCACGGTGTCACCCGATATGCATCCAGGGGCATGGCTGCCAACCGGCGGGGTCCGGGCATTCGACATGACCTTGCGCCTGTACCACCCTTCGCCGAGCCTGGTGGCCTACCCGGCCAAGGCTTCACTGCCTTCAATCCGCCGCGTGAAGTGCCTGTGATGCGGCGTTGGCTCATTCCCGTGCTCCTGGGCCTTGGCATTGCGCTGGCATCTTACCAGGTGACACTTCTCGCGGCGCCTTATGCCCTCATGCACGCGGCCATGAAGAAAATCGGTGGGCGCTCGGCAGAAAATGAGTTTGCCTTTGGCCAGATGGCGACGGCTTCCAATCAGCCGATTGTTCGGCCAAGCCCAGACCTGTCATATTCGACTTGTATCTTCGATGTTTCGAAGGGCCCTGTTCTGGTCGATGTGGCTGCAGTGCCTGGACATTATTGGTCGGTCAGCATTTTTGACGCGCGTACCGACGCCGTGGCTGTCCGCAGCGATCGCGATACCGGCGACAAGCCAGCAAAGCTCGCGCTTATGCGCCCGGGACAAAAGCCACCTGGTGGGTATGAACCGGTACTTCTGCGCCATGACAGGGGGATCGTGCTCATCCGAATCCTTTTGGGCAATCCAGAAGAATTCGGGGCAATTGACCGCATCCGACGCAAATCGACCTGTCGGTCGGCCGAGACTGCAAATTAGGTGTTGCACAAGGCGGGCGACCACCCTATTGGCACCTCCACCGTGCACCCGTAGCTCAGCTGGATAGAGCATCAGACTACGAATCTGAGGGCCGGGCGTTCGAATCGCTCCGGGTGCACCATTTTCCTCTCACGTCGATGAGAGCAGAGACCTTTCATGACCCATTCCAGTCGAAATGCCGTCGTCCTCCTGTCAGGCGGGCTCGATTCAATGGTGGTAGCTGGCCTGGCTCGCGAAGCCGGCTATGACCTCGTCGCCCTCACTATCGATTATAACCAGCGCCACCGGATCGAGCTTGAAAGCGCGTCGCGGATCGCCAGTTTTCTGGGGGCTGTCGAACATATCATCTTGCCGCTCGACTTGACGCGTTTTGGCGGATCGGCCCTCACGGCCGATATCGATGTGCCCAAGGAAGGTGTCGACGAAAACGCAATCCCGGTTACCTATGTCCCTGCTCGCAACACGATTTTCCTGTCGCTCTGTCTCGGGTTGGCCGAAGCGCGCGGTGCGCGGGACTTGTGGATCGGCGTGAACGCTCTTGACTATTCGGGCTATCCCGATTGCCGTCCCGAGTTCATCCGATCATTTGAACACACGGCAAACCTTGCGACCAAGGCCGGGGTCGAAGGCGATAATTTTAGCGTCCACACGCCATTGCTCCACATGAGCAAGGCCGACATCGCGACTGAAGCGGCAAGATTGGGACTAGACACTGGAATGAGCTGGTCTTGCTACGATCCAACGGCTGACAACAAGGCTTGCGGTCGCTGTGACAGTTGTCGGCTTCGCATCAAGGGTTTTGCCGAGGCAGGACTCATCGATCCGACCATCTACGCATGAGCTACGCGGTCAAGGAAATATTTCTGACATTGCAGGGCGAAGGGGTGCACGCCGGTCGTCGTGCCGTGTTCCTGCGCTTTGCCGGCTGTAATCTCTGGACAGGGCGCCAAGAAGACCGTGCCAGCGCCGTGTGCCAGTTTTGCGACACCGATTTTGTCGGCATGGATGGAGAAAATGGCGGGCGTTATGATGCCGATGCTCTCGCATCGAAGGCAGCGCAATTGTGGGGAGAAGGACGTGCGCATCGCTATAT
>JBATDO010000112.1:0-53482 GCA_049663505.1 Sphingorhabdus sp. | reverse complement strand
GTATGATCGGTTTGCTGGAATGGCTCAATCCTAGACAGGACACACCCGAAGCGATCCCAACCGAAGTCGCGTTTGGAACGCCGGTATTCGTCGTGGCCTCGAAAGATGCAACGTGCGCTGTGGAACGCGCGCGGGCGCTGGGATCCCGCATCCATTGTGAGCCGCATGACTGGCAAGTTACCGGCGCTGACGGGAAACAAAGGGATATGATAGGTTGTTCATTTTGGGATCTGGATGGCTATTTTTACGAAGTAAATCAGGTCGTGAAAGTACACGGATAACTCGATGATCTGATACTTCAGGAAACTAGGGGATATTAATGGCCGATAAGCCGCAAACCCGTTTTCAACGGGCAAATTTTGTTGTCGAAGATATCGACAAATCGCTGACATTTTATCGAGGCGTGCTTGGTTTCGAAGTGACCTATCGAAAAGGGCATAATCCGAACAGCTATTCGATACCGGTTTTTGAAATTCCCGATGGCGCGGAACTTGATTTTGTCATCCTGTCATTGCCAAAACAACCCCGCGTGATGGCGTTATCAGGGATAAAGGGCGTCCCCATGCCCTCAGTTCCATACCCCCGGCGCAGTGCCATCGTACTGGACGTTGCTGATCCTGACAAAGTGATAGCCCAGAGCGCGGCATTGGGCCTCAAAGTGTATAAAGAAGGTGAACTCGAAACCTACGATGGCCGTATCGGGCGTGAAATTGGCATCGTTGATTTCGATGACAATCTGGTGGTTATCTATCTTATTCCGGATGTAAAATAATGGTTGCGGAAACGACAGAAGGTTTAACCAGTGTAGAGCCGGATCCATACCCCAGCGCAGCCGCCGGTTGGTTCATTGTGGTGATGCTGACCATCGCCTATATTTTCAGCTTCGTTGATCGTTACATCCTGGGCCTTCTGATCGAACCTATTAAGGCAGAATTTGATCTAACTGATCGATCCATCGGTTGGTTGCTCAGTGCCTTTACGATCATTTACGGCTTTGTCGGAATTTTCATGGGCTGGTTGATCGATCGTGGCAAGCGGGTGTGGATCGTGTCTGTTGGCGTATCTCTCTGGTCCATCGCAACCATATTCACCGGAACCGCAAAGAATTTCGCTCAGCTTTTTGCCGCCCGCATGGGAGTGGGCGTCGGGGAAGCAACCCTCAGCCCTGCGGCTTTTTCGATCATTGGCGACAGTTTCCCGACCGAACGGCGCGGCAAGCCGATTGCCTTTTACTCAGCCGCGCTGCCCTTGGGTGCCGGTATCGCATCGCTTCTGAGCGGCGCAATCATCGCGTGGACGGCCGTGAGCGGCAACCAAATTCTGCCGCTGTTCGGAGAGCTGTCACCCTGGCGCTTCACGATGATTGTGGTCGGTTTACCAGGCTTGCTGTTGGCACTGTTTTTCCTTTTCATCAGAGAGCCATCTCGCCGCCCTCTTGTTGCCTCATCCGATGTAATAGGTGGCAGCGGCTTTCGCGATACTGTAAGGTATGTATGGGATAACCGACTACTTTATCTAGGCTTTTTATCGATTGTGGGTACTATGACGGCGATAGCTTATAGTCAGGGTTTCCTTGCTCCCACTTTCGAGCGCACCTGGGGCTGGTCGCCGCAAAAGTATGCTTTCGCAAACGGCGTGGCGCTGCTAATCATTGGTCCTGCCAACATGATGATCATGGGTGCCATTTCCGACTGGTGGACAAAGAAGGGCGTCAAGGATGCATCGCTGCGACTGCTCTATATTGGCTTTTTCATACTGGTACCGACCGGTGCGCTACCGCTTTTCATGCCGAGCGGAGAGTTGGCCTTCGCGATCTTGTGCCTGAACATCGTAGGCATCGGAATTGTGTCGGCTATCGGCGTCACTTCGTTACTCGTCATTACGCCAGCACAGATACGCGGGCAGATTGTGGCGCTATATTATTTGGCGATTAGCTGGTTCGGCTCGCTTGGTCCAATCGTCGTGGGCGAATTATCAAGCGGCGTATTTGGCGAAAACGACCTGCGCTATGCAGTTGCAAGCGTGCCGATGCTTTTTGCGATCGCGCCGTTACTGATGATGCCCCTCACCCGCCGTCTTTACCTTGCGCAGATGGCAAGGCTGGGTGAAACCACCGAATGATCGATCCCAAAAATGTTGAGGGAGATAGCTACGGTCCCTTTGGCCAAATTCACTGGCGGACTCAGGAGCCTGAAACGCCGCCATCCCGATTTCAATTGTCTGGATCCTGCTCCGTTCAATGCCCTCGCCTTCACCAATATCATGCAGCATCTCGCTAAAAATCGCCGCGTAATTGCACCGAACTTTCCAGGTCTTGGCAGTTCGGATTTGTTCAAAGCGCCCCCCAATTGCGGAGTATGCAGAAGCAATGCTCTTTGTGGCTACTGGTCTATCTAGTGGACAACCAATCGACTTGATGGGTTTCCATACCGGCAATCGGGTCGTGGTGGAAATGGCCTTGACCGCTCCCGATTAAATCAACCGTCTCGCGTTAGATGGTGCTCCGGCATTTGACGCCAAAACCTGAGAAAAATATCGGAACGAGACGGCAAAGCCGCTGTACCTAAGCCCGATCTAGCCTGCCTTGATGCCCCATCGAATCGGGACATAACCGAACGACTAAAAAGTCAGGGAGCAGATCGCACTTTAGAGATCTTTGTGGAGCCACTGCGCAACGGCAAAAATTGAATGCCGAATTTTATGGGGGTTTTGTCTATGATGTTGAAGCGCAGTTTCTCGACGTTTAACCCGCGGCCTCGGTGCTTGTATCAAAACCTCGATACTTGATACAACCCTCCGGGCAGAGAACATGATCGCAAATGCTAGATTGATCGAGCGGCCGGATATCAACCGCGCCGTGCCCGACGAGGGCGCAGAAAACTCGCCAAAGTAAATCAAGATTTACTTTGGCGAGTCTGAGGTTTGAAAACATTATAGCCCCAATTCGGTGATGAAAATGATGCGATGGCCAGAACTGCCCGTAGCGTTTCGAGGGCCGGTATCAGTCATCTATGGGACGAGCGAAATCGACAATGGCTTGGCTCATCTGAATGGATCAGTGGTCAGTGCCGCAGCAGGTTGTCAATACTACAAGGCTCATACTACGCTGGGTGCCTGCGACGCAGGCGTGGATGAGGCGAAAGTCAAGGCGGTGTGGGTATACCATTCCAGCGCTCTTTTCACGGTTGCAGAACGCATCGCACGCGATCTTGAATTTGCTCCCAATGCTGGGACCGACGAGCATTTTGCGGCACTAGATAGGTATTATGAAGAACGCCAGAAGACTGAGCTAAAAGCGGGCAGCAGCATGTTCAGTTTTCAAAACCGCTGGAATGATACGCTCACAAGGGAACTAGAGGATTAGCCATTCCAGTCTGCTAGTGCACTCTATACCAAAGACATTGGATACAGGGCCAGCATCGAAAATAGCTATTTATGGATTTCGATAAGTTCCAAAAGCTCACCAGACGGACCAACGGTTGTACCGCTTTTACGTCCTTGATAAAAAGCGCCGGCCCGCGACTTGGGTTCGGCGACCCAATCGATCTGCAGCTTGCCGATATTTTCTACCGCCAACGTTACCAACGCATTACCGGGAGGTAGCATTCCGTCATGACGAGGCCGTGCTTCGGCAAGCTCTGGATAATCATCAACTTCGACAATGGGCAGTCGTCCATTTTGAACCATCGTCAAAGAGGATATAGTATCGGCGGGCAATCCGAACGCGTTGTTGATCATCGAATAAGCTAACGAAAACGTATCTGCAGGGTTGAAGCCAAGTTTTGATTCATACCACTCGACAGTTGTAGCACGATCTGGTGAAGCCAATATCACGATGAAGATATGATCTGTCAGCGATTGTGCTTTTGGTAGATCAGTTGACAGCATATTTTTACGCACTTCGTTGAGATAGATCATCTCACGACCAGTTCCCAAGACCTGCATCGGGACAAAAAAGGGCATGCCCTCCAATTCCTTTGGCGGACCAACAATAATAAAACCGCTGCCTTGCAAACGATCTGGCCAGCCAAAAACATCCTGCACGCTTAGCTCATAAGCGGCCCAGCCGTAGGTGGTTGTCGGCTTGAAATCTGGATGATTTGGTTGTTCAACCAAGCGAATGAAACATTCTGCTCCGCTTATTGGTTGTAATGTAACCATGCTCGCGTTGGCGCTGGCCGGACTACCCCAACTTTCTGCAATTCCCAACGGCACGGAACCAATTTCAACGATCCGCATTCCCAACACATCATGATAGTTTCTTGTGGCTGCATCCAGATCGGGAACGGTCACCAAACCGCCCAAAATGGAACCATGTTGCACTGCGTGGGTCACGTTAAAACTCCGGCTTCCGCTTCTCTAGAAATGCACTCACGCCTTCTTTAAATTCATCGCTCTCAAAGGCGGAATCGAACAACGTTTTGGAGACGCCATCATCGTCGACTTGCCCGTCCAATATGCGTTTGATAATCGTTTTGCTCATTCGCTGGCTGTGCAATGATAACGATGCCATTGTTTCCGCCAAGGCCATGGCTTCGTCGTAGGGTTCTTCAGCCAGAATTGTAATCAGCCCGATACGTAATGATTCTTCCGCTGACAAAATCTGGCCAGTGAATAATATTCGTTTTGCCTGTGAAGGACCGACCGCATCCACCAGCAATTTGGTGTCGTGGAGCGGGTAAACCAATCCCAGTTTAGCAGGGGTAATACCAAATCGCGCCTTGGGGCCAGCAACTCGCATGTCACACGCCAAGGCAATGCCACAGCCGCCACCAACGCAATCCCCGTCGATAATAGCAATAGTTGGTTTGGGCGCTTGTGCTAAATCATGCTGCACCTTGCCAATCGCCGCCTGATTCTTCGCGCGCCATTCGGGGTCTGTCGACCCGGTGCCAAATTCGCCAATATCAGCACCAGCGCAAAAAGCGCTGTCCTTCTTGCTGGCGTTTACGGTCAATACGCGGATGCTATCGTCCTCTATCGCGTCTGCAAGCAACTTTGGAAACAGCTCCCACATCTCTTGCGTAAACGCATTACGCTTCTGCGGCCGGTCGATGAGAAGATGTGCAATTTTGCCATTTTTTTCAAGGCGTAACGTCATGCAGGATCAACCTTTGCCAAATGCTGGGCAATCTGGTGCCGGCTTGTTACCCAAACGTGTTGCTTGGACCGCACATGCTTCAAAAACTCTTCAAACGCCCAAATACGGCCGGGACGACCAATAATGCGCAGATGCAGCCCAAGCGACATCATTTTGGGATTACCTTGCTCTCCTTCACGATAGACTTGATCGAAATTACGCTTGGCATATTCCAGCCAATGCGTCGGTGTCATCGCCGGATCTGTCCACATTTTCATATCGTTTGAATCGAGTTGATATGGGACGATGGTCATTGGCTTTTCAGGAACAGTTTCCCGATCCCAGAAAGGCACATCGCCAGAATAATCATCCATATGATACTCGAAACCCTCTTCGATTAACAGCCGGCGCGTGTTGTCTGTATGAAAATAGCGCGACAGCCAACCGTAGGGGCGAACGCCAACAGTCTTTTCAATCGACGCGACTGCTTTGCGGATAAACTCACGCTCCTTATCCTCATCCATCTTAAACTGATGCACCCAGCGGTAACCGTGGCTTACGGGTTCATGCCCCATTTCGGCTATCGCGCCCGCAATCTCCGGATGATTTTCTAGGCTCATCGCCGCGACAGTCCAGCTAGCCATGATATCAAATTCTTTAAGCAGCTTCACAATGCGTGGCGCCCCAGCCTTTATCCCGTAAAGATAATTGCTCTCGTTGCCATAATTGCGGATCGGCGATTTGATATGAATGCCGAGTTCGTCAACCGGCTCCATGCCCCGATCCCCTCGCGCTACCGTCATCTCGCTACCTTCCTCCACATTGACGACAATACTTAGCGCAATTTTTGCGCCGTCTGGCCAATCGACACGTTCTTCTTGCATCAGTGCATTTCCTCCCCACCCGAAATATTGAGCGCTTCACCCGTCATATAAAAAGCATCTTCACTGGCCAGCCAAGCACAAACCGCCGCTGTATCAGTTTGCAGTCCCGGACGACCCATTGGGTTTTTTGCGCTCATACTTTCCAGATAATCTTCCACTTTTTCAAACCCGAGTAACCTTGAAAAATATTCATTCTGCTCCCCACCTAAACTCGTCGTCACATGATTGGGGCAAACTGCGTTGACGGTAATTTTATGCGCGCCAAGCTCTAACGCGCTCGCTCGTGTTAAGCCGACCATGCCGTGTTTAGAGCTGATATAGGCGGGCAAATGAGGGAAGGCCGTTTTAGCTGCCTGCGAGGCGATGTTTATGATCCGTCCACCACGGCCAGCCTTTACCATCGCCCTTGCCGCGGCCTGTGTACAATAAAATGCGCCAGACAAGTTCACACCAATCACTGTCGCCCAATCCACCGGATCCACATCCAGCAGCGGCTTCATCATGAATCCAATTCCGGCGTTGTTGACGAAGATATCCACCGCGCCAAAGGCTTCAACGCTTTGATTGACCAGTGCCTGACATTGTGCCGCGTCGCTTACGTCGCAATTAATGGTCGCAACTTTTACCCCGCGCCCGCGCAACTCCTCAGCGACACTTTCTTCCTCGTCGCCAATGATCACATCTGAAACCACGCAATTTGCGCCTTCATCTGCAAAGCGCTGTAATATACCCTGCCCCAGCCCCTTTTTTTTGCCGGAACCAGTGACAACAATTGTTTTGCCCTCAAAACGCTTTGACATCAGATGTCTTCGGTCAAAATAAATTGCGGGTTATCAGCAAAATCGCGAAACGGCGCAGCCATAAGCTGAAATTCTTCGCTGGAAATATCGGCGACAAACGGGTCCATGCTGCTGATGTCGAGCACTTCGACATATTGATATGGCGCAGCATCCTCTGATCCAAACAAGCCCTTTGCTCTGTGAATCGTGAAGTTCGTAACCGAGCCCAGCCGATTGACACCAGGAATGTCATCCTTCTTCGCCCAAGCTTCGTAGTCAGCAGCATTGACGCCCTCTTTCAAGTTGAATACAACAATAATGCGCATTTTCTTACTCCTTATGATTTTCCCATGAATGCCTCTGGCGGGCGGTAGGCGTCCAATTTATCATCCAGTTTCCGCGCCAGTTCAAATAGTCCTGCTTCGTTCCCAGTTGCACCAACTAACTGCACGCCAACGGGCATTCCATATTCATTCCAACCCGCCGGAATAGTTATCGCTGGCAGTCCGGCAATGCTTGCAAGACAGGTAAAGTCAGCTTGATTGGCGGGGGCCTTGTCTTCGTGGCTGAACGCGGCCTGCGGTGTTGTCGGAAGCAAAATCGCGCCATGTACACCAACGGCCGAGACAAGAGCCGCGCCGACCTGGTCGAGAATGTCACGATCTTCTGCCAGATCGTCAGCACCGCGCTTTGGCCCATAGGTCAATAGATTCCTGAGATGGTCGGACAGGCCATCTGGATTATTTTTGACAATGTCAGACAGGCTGTTCGCCAACGCCAATGACGATAGGATAAATCCAGCAAAGCGAACGCGCGTAAGAGGAAATGGCAGCGAAAATGTGGCCCGCGCACCAAGAATTTTTTTTGCGTTTTCGTAGGCCGCCAGTACCGCCCGTTCACACTCGACTTCACCGAGATTTTCCAATAGAACAATATTATCAATTACTTGTGTGGTGGAAAAATCAATCATCACCCGCGAAGTGGTTTCCAATGTCTCTAGGGACCGCGCGATAGGTCCAATGGTATCGAGCGATGGCTCGCACAGCTCCAGACCGTCTTGGCTCACCGCGCCGCGCGAAGGTTTCAGGCCATATACACCGCAATAAGCCGCTGGCACGCGAACCGAGCCCATTGTATCAGTACCCAAAGCAACATCGCACAGACCAGCTGCAACGGCCGCTCCGCTGCCGCCCGACGAGCCACCCGGCGTAAAACCAATCTTGTGCGGATTCTGGGTCGCGCCAAAGAACGGATTGTCTGTCTTGGCTCCCAGCGCAGCTTCTTCCATGTTAAGCGAGCCTATGATTGCCGCCCCAGCGTTACGTAGCCGTTTCACGGTCTCCGCATCTTGGTCCGCAACACGGTCGCGATAAGCATTCATGCCGCCAGTCCAAGGCAAACCTTCCACAGCGATATTGGCTTTCACACCAATGGTAATGTTCTCCAGTGGCCCATCGCCAAAATGAGCTTTCGTGTCAAAGTCTGTGTAGGCATTAAGCGTTGCATTGGCTGCTTCAAGATCATCCCATTTGATGACCATATCAAAGCCCCCGCTCGTCGATCAGGCGTATGGGTTTTTGACGAGTTTCAATCTGGGTATCGATCGCAGTTTCACCTGCACCAACCAATGCGACGCCAACTTCAATTCCGATCCCCTTGCGAAGTAGGGCGGCGATTTCGCTGCTATTGCAACCGACACAGCTTTCCAGCGTCACATGCATATCATCGCGCCCGGCTTCATCACGAGTCACTCGGCAAACATATTCGCCCGTCAAATCGCTACGGCCTTCGATAATTGCGCCAATCGCATGCGGGAAAATATTAATACCACGCAACTTGACCATATTGTCGCTGCGGCCCTTAAAGCCGGTGATGCGTTTGAACACCATACCGGTCGAATTTGTATCCGTCCGTTCTTCTGTTATGTCATGCGAATTGAAACGGATGCACGGCGCGATATCATCCTTGAACAGGCAGGTCACGACCATATCGCCAGTCTCACCCGGTGTGACCGGCGCGCCGCTATCGACATCCAGCAATTCTAGGTACTGAGCATCTTCCCAGACGTACATACCGTCACGATCTGGGCCTTCGCCGGCGATGGCTCCGGTATCACCAACTCCATACCAGTCATAGGCTTTTGCACCGTGCCAAGCAGCTTCGGTAGCAGCACGATTCTCGGTCCCCAAATGACCAATGATCATTTTCAGATTAATCCGGTCAAACAGCTTTTCTGCTTCAGCGACATTAGCCAGTTTACGAATATAATCGACGAAACCAACCATGCAGGTGACGTTAAAGTCAGCCATTAAATTGACTTGATTTATCGACCGCGTTTCGATGCCGGTCCCGGCACTAAGGAATAGCGAATTTGTGAAATGCGTGACTGCTTCACGGATGTAATGGCCACCATTGATCATTCCGTGACCATATACTGATTGCACCACATCGTCCCTGCCCAGCCCCATCCAACGGTACATCCGGCCGACAAGAAGATTAGTTATTTCGCGCCCTTTAGGACCGAACATCAACGGTTGCGGTCGTCCAGTTGTTCCGGAAGTAGTGTGAAAGATGACCGGGGTGTCTCCGCGTCCATCGAAGTCGCCATATGGCGGGCAATCATTTACTGAAGCCATAAGATCAGTTTTGTCATAAACGGGCAGTTTGATAATGTCCGTCAGACCTTTGATATCACCCGCTTCTATACCCTGATTGCCCCACAGGCGTTTGTAAAAAGGGATTTCCCAGCCGCGTTGCATCAATTTTATAAACTGCTTATTCTGCATCGCAAATAGTTCATCACGCGACATGTTGCTGTAGCGGTCCACAAAAGCATCGCCGACCGGATATTGTTCGAGTATCTGTTTTGCATCAAAGGTTTCAAAATAGGTTGGAAAGGTCATTGGGGCTCCGTCGCATATGCTAGAGGATTGTCGAATATTCGGGGATCACATACATCGCCGGCGAGCGCTCGAGCGAGATCCCGTTTGGATCTGGTTTGAGCATCCGACATCGGTGCATTCGGACTGCCTAGATTATCTATGATGGTATGTTCGATAACACTGCCGTCTGACATTGTGATAGTGAGCTTCTGCGGAGCCAGCGCATTTTGGTCGGGATTTTCGTCGATGCTCACGACTACTTTCTCACCAAGTTTCAATATGTCCGTATTGGCAAATTCTTGTGGTGTAAAACAGCGCGGGTCTATGATCCGGTCACGTAGCATCAGGGGCACTAGAAATGGCAGGCATAGACGCGCGTATGAGGGTGTCATGTCGGTGTTATAGGGCCGCCCAACGAGGCGATGGATTAGAGGCGGAGCCGATACATCGACTGATACAACATGCGATGGATCAAGCGACCCATCCCTCATCATATTGTCGATTGCACCCAATATTGCGTGACTAGCCCGACCAGATGGGAAAGGTTTGATACTGACTTCTTCGATTAGCCATTTTGACCCAATGCCATCGGTATAGCGAGGCAAGTCACCCGGCTCGAACAGCTTGAAATAACCGAACGCTCCTTCCAGCGCATCATGGGGCCCGTCCATTCCGGCCTTTGCTAAATCAACCGCTGTGATGGCACATCGAGAAGCATTGGCTATTTGTAATGGCAGTGCAATCGATGCTTCGACATGCGCCTGCATCGTACCTGCTGCCTGCGAATAGGCTAGCCCCATCACATTGGCATATTTTTTTTGCGGAAGTTTTTCCAAGCGCGCTACAGCAAGGGCTGCTCCGATCACACCAGCCGTTGACGGCCTAAAAAACTGCATTGCACCAGTTGCCGCAACACCCATTCCACTGGCAATGTCTACGCCGACGCATAAGGCTGTGAGAAAATCATCGGCATCGCACCCGCCTTTTAGATCAACAGCCGCCAACAGCGCTGCTGTGACCACAGACATCGCGTGGACCACCGCCCGTTCGTGCACCGCGTCCCATTCCAGACAGTGTATAGCAAAGCCGTTAAACCAAGCGGCGGATGGTCCAGGTAATTCATCATGCAAACCCAAAAGTCGGGCGTCATTGCCATGACCCCAACCGCGCACAGCGGATAACATTACCTGTGCTTCAGCAGACATAGCGCCAGCCGCACCGCCAGCTAGAGTATCGCCTAGCAAACTAAGAGCAGCTGCTTTGGTGGCTTCTGACAAGACATGATCCACCGCTGCAAAATCCAATATAGCCGTGGTCGCGCTCATGACAACCAACCCTTCAGCATTTTGTGAACTGCCGCTGGATCATCGCCATTTAGCGCCAGATCAATCGCACGGTCTGCTTCCACTTCGGGCAGACCGCCCCAAGCGATCAGCATCTTCGCTTTGGCAACAATGCCATCCCTCGACAAAGGCCGTTCTGGGTCCCCGAGCGTATCAACCAGTTCGACGCTCGCACCGCCGCATGTCACGCGCGCACCATAGTGTTCCGGATATCGCACTACGATGTCAGGTGTTTGAGATACATTTATCCGGCTTCGCGTATCGGCAAGCGCAGCAATTGCGTCAGGCTCAAAATCGGCAAGTTGCGGTGCACCTCGCTCGGCAACAATAGCAACGCAGTGCTGAATCGAGAATTTTGCATCGACAACGGTTTTGGGAGTTGGGCAATCGCAAAAAGTTATCGCATCAGCATAGGTTTCCACCCGAACATCACCATCTAGTTTACCCAGCTTTTCTTTCAACTGGAGCGCCGCATCGATCGCTGGGTGGGCATGGCGACAGGCGCCCCACGGTTTAAAGCTAACTTCATGAATCCGCCAATGATTAGCTAAACTCATGGGTTTGGGATTTCTGCAAGTTGCAGCGTATAGTCCCTGCGGTCCCTCGAGGATGAAGCGGGGTCCAGAATTTCCATTGGCAACCGCCAAAGACGCTGCCCATCCAGTCCTAAATGCGTGAGCGATGTGCCATTGTTTGGCATCGGATTGCTCATGGCGAAGTTGCCAGAGGCCTCCTGCCACACTGCCTACCAAGCCGAGAACATTTGCATAATCGTCTTTTGTTGGTTCAATCATCGGAAGGCAAACAACGGCCGATCCAAAGACTCCCGCAGTGGCGGTGTTGTGGAAAAAACTATAGTGCTGGGAGTCAAATGTTGTCCCGATGGAAATGATTGCTTCATAGCCACGGATCGCTGCATCCAGAAGTTTATCCATCGAAGGAAATTTAATTTCGACCGCTGGCCAAATGACTGGCCCCGGATGAAGAATTGACGTTCGATGAATGTCATCCATCTCCAGTATATTTCCGAGCCACGAAGTTGCGTGCTCATGATCGCCTGCATTTCTCTTTCCTGAATCTGTAGAAAGCGCCCCCGCAACACAACCCAGCCAATCCAGCAAGTGCAACCGCCCGCGTTGGCGGGTTTCCTCATCCACAGGCCGCGTCAGGTGAGTAGCGAGTTTCTCGGTAAGACTCTCTTCCATTCTATCTTGCGTCACCGGCATTGCCCCCGTATGATAAAACAATGCTGGATCAGGATAAATTGGCGATCGTGTATCCGATCAAAGCTAAAAAAGCCAAAACAACGCCGCGTTATATTGAGCTGGCCAACGAACTGCGCGATGCGGTTTTGCAGGGCGAATATGCCACGGCTGGCAAATTTCCCACAGAATCTGTACTTTGTAAAAAATACGATGTCAGTAGATTTACGGTACGTGAAGCCTTGCGAAAGCTGACCAGCGAGGGACTGATCACTCGTAAACGTGGTTCGGGATCGGTGGTTCAACGCGCGAGTGCGCGAGCCGGTGCGCTGCATCAACCGCTCAGTAATGTCGGTGAAATTCTGCAATATGCGCGTGATACGTATATCAAGTTTGAACGCCGCGATCCGGCCAAGATTCCCAAAGATGTAGCCGGGCAAATCGGCGTTCCCGCGAATGGCAAATGGTTTATGTTCCACGGAACGCGCCGTAAGGAAGGACGTCGTCGTCCTATTGCCGTTACAGAAGCGTGGGTGCATCCTGATCTGTCGGACGCCGTGGCGCAGATTGAACTTGATGCCACAACCTTGTTTGCGCAGCTTGAGCAATATGGAAAAGTGACGGTATCCCGTGTGACCCAGGATATACAGGCAATTAAGGCCGCGAAGGATATTGCTGCTGACCTGGGGATCG
Source organism: Sphingorhabdus sp. (assembly GCA_049663505.1). Lineage (GTDB taxonomy): Bacteria > Pseudomonadota > Alphaproteobacteria > Sphingomonadales > Sphingomonadaceae > Sphingorhabdus_B. Next base: position 40,619 of record JBATDO010000112.1, on the reverse strand, counting down.
AAAAGGACGATCCGGTGCTGCGGATTTTGCGTTGCTATTTTGACGAGGCTGACCGGCTGTTTGAAATTTCCGCGAGTTATCACCCCGGCGAACGCTTTGCTTACTCCATGCACATTGAGGTGGATTAACCGGCTCATTTTCCCAGCTCTGGTGCGGGTTTTGGTATCCACTTCTCTTCGGAAGCAAACCTGAAAGACGGACCGATTTGATGCGCGCCATCCGATTCAATCAGCAGACCCCGTTTCCGCAAAAAGTCCTGATCGAGAGCTTCGCGAAAATCAAGGACGGGCGAAAATGCGACCCCCTTATCAGCAAACCATTTGACCCACTCATCGCGGGACCGCGTTGCGAAAGTGCCGCACAGATAGTCGATCAGCGGTTGTTGAACCGTGCCAGCGTCACTTTCGGCAAGGGGCATGAGGTCGAGGCGATCAAGAGCAGTCAGGAGTGCTCTCGCAAATTTGGGTTCACGCCCACCTAAAACCACATATTTTGCGTCTGCCGTGCGATAGACATTATAAAAAGCCGCGCCGCCCAACGAGCGTTGTAAATGTGATACGGGTGCTTCGCCGCCACTTATCGCATCGCCCGCTATATGTGCACACCATGGTAACATAGAGTCCAGCATGGCAATGTCGATATAATCACCGCGCCCGGTTTTCTCTCGACCGATTAGCGCCATTAAAACCGCGGATAGTCCGTTCAACCCCGCAGCCATATCCGCAGATGGCACACCCGGCACAACCGGCGTTCCGTCAGGTCCGTCATTCACCAACAGAAACCCGGTTAATGCCTGCACCGCCATGTCATGCGCGGGATGATGCGCCATCTCCCCACTCTGGCCAAAAGCGGAGATCGAGCAATAGACAATTTTCGGATGGCGTCTGGACACCGCCTCATAATCAAAGCCCAGCCGTTTCATCACGCCGGGACGAAATCCCTCGACCATGACATCAGCGCGGCTCAGCAAATCCCACAATGCCGCTTTGCCGCCTTCAGATTTCAAATCAAGCGCCCTCGATGTTTTGCCGCGATTAAGGTTTCGAAACCATACCGATTGCCCAGCCTCCATCGGCTCCATACCGCGCGCTGGATCACCAGCTTGCGGTTCGACCTTGATAACCTGCGCGCCATGATCGGCCATCATCATTGTCATCATCGGTCCCGGCAGAAATAGGGAGAGATCAACAACAGTTATGCCGGTAAGTTTGCCCATTGGGATTAAACAACTCCCTTCGCGCGTAGACCTGCGACGGCATTGGCGTCATAACCGATTTCTCCAAGTATATCGCCGCTGTCCGCGCCCAATAATGGCCCTGCACGATTGGGCAACCGTTTGCCGTTAAGTTTAATTGGACTGGCAAGCACATCCATATCCTTGCGGTCTGGATGGCTAATTGTCTGGCGCATATTAATTGTTTTTAGCCACGGATTGTCGAGCGCGTCGTCGAGCGTATACACCGGCGCAGCAGGTATTTTGCCTTGCAGGATTTCCATCCAATGCCCCACTGGATGCGCACTGAAAACTTCATCAAGTATATCAGTTAACTCGCTACGGTATTTTAGCCGGTTGGCCGGTGTATCAAAACGCGGATCGTTGGTAAGATCAACGCGTTGGATTTTTTCGCACAGCACCGGCCAAAATTTCGGGATCTGCGCCAAAACAAACATCCATCCATCGGAGGCCTTGAACATCTGGCTAGGCGTGACGGATGGATGCGCGCCACGTGCAAGACGCTGGGTCACATCGCCTTCATTCATGTACCAAAGCGCGGGATAGCTCGTCTGATGCACCGCAGCAGAAAGCAGGTCCACGTCGACATCGCAGCCTTCCCCAGTCCGTCCGGCATCAAGCAAAGCTGCGAGCAAACCTACAGCCATTTGTGCACCGGACATAAAGTCAACCATCGACAAACCAAAGCGTATCGGGGGACCTTCGGGTTCTCCGGTCAGCGCGCAAAATCCAGCCTCGGCCTGCATTAGATAATCATAGCCGGGCCATTTCGAGCGTTCATTATCGCGGCCATAGGCGGAGATATGGGCGCAGACGATAGCCGGATTAACAGACTTCAAGCTATCATAATCCAGCCCGATTTTCCCCGGCACATCCCCCCGCAAGTTGTTCGCCATAACGTGCGAACACTTGACCAGTTTGTGCAGGATTTCCGAGCCCTCTTCGCTGCGTAGATCCAATGTCAGCGAACGTTTGTTGAGATTGAAACTTTGGAAATAAAGGCTCTCTGACTCACGCAACCAATGCGGCCCGACATGGCGCGCGGTATCGCCGATTTTTGGCGGTTCAATTTTTATAACGTCCGCGCCCAACTGCGCAAGGAACATGGTACCGTAAGGACCGGCACCGTATTGCTCAGCAGACAGAACGCGAAAACCCTTGAGAGGTTGCTTCACACTGTTACTCATACCGGGTTCTGCTTTATCCATTGTTTGGAGATAATCATGCGCTGCATTTCATTTGTGCCTTCGCCGATACACATCAGCAGGCTATCGCGGTAATAGCGCTCGATTTCATATTCCTTTGAATAGGCATAGCCGCCGTGAACGCGCATCGATTCTTCGGAATTGCGCACTGCCGCTTCGGAGGCAAAATATTTTGCTATGCCCGCCTGCATATCGCAGCGTTCACCCCGGTCGTAAGTTTCTGCTGCATCCATAGTCAGCAATTCTGCAGCGCGCGCACGTGTAACCATTTCACCGAGTTTCAACTGTATAGCTTGATGCTCGCAAATCGGCTTGCCCATTGTTTCGCGCAATTGTGCGTATTCAGTTGCGAGGCGGAGCGAACCTTGCGCCAGACCCACACCGCGCGCGGCAACGTTAATGCGCCCCAATTCTAGTCCACCGGTGGCCTGAAAAAATCCATTACCTTCCACGCCCCCGATAAGGTTTTTCGCTGGTATCCTGTAATTTTCGAACACTAACTCTGCACTATCGATGCCTTTGTACCCCAGCTTCTCGAATTTCTTGCCTACGGTAAACCCTTCGCCCTTTGGCGCGATCATTAGGCTAATGCCTTTATAGCGCGGTTCCGCCTTGGGGTCGGTTTTGACAAGCAGCGCAAAGCAGCTGCCGTTGATGCCGTTGGAAATCCATGTCTTGGTTCCATTTATGATATAATCATCACCATCACGGGTGGCCACCGTACGAATTGCCTGCAAATCCGTTCCCGCATTGGGTTCGGTCAAAGCCAGCCCGCCGCGAATTTCACCGCTCGCAAATTTGGGTAACCATTCGCGTTTCTGCTCCTCGGTGCCAAAGCGCTCAACGGCTGCGGCCATGATTAGGTGAGAATTGAAAATGCCGGTAATCGCCATCCAGTAGCTGGAAATATGGGTAACAATCTTGGCGTAGGTTGTGGCCGGCAAGCCGAGACCGCCGTATTCTTCGCCAATCGTAGCCCCGAACAGACCCATTTCGGCCATTTGCCCAACCAGTTTTTCCGGCCAGATATCGCCGTGGTCGTGCTCCATAACCACGGGCCTCACTTCGGCCTGGACCCACTTTTTAATCGCCTCGAGCAACGCACGTTCGTCATTTGGGTCAATGGTGCGCGGGATAAATTCTTTGGTCGGGCTTTCGGCTGCACTCGCCATGTGTATACTCCTGCAATTCTTTTACCCGCTGCACGATAGCAGAGGGAATATTCATTACTTAGTCGTCGGTATTACCAAAACCTCGCTTCCAGATCAGCATGGTGCGCTCGAACGTGCAAACGATGTCGTCATGCTGGTTTTTACCTATGGTCTTGATCGTCACAATGCCCTGTTCCGGACGCGAACTACTCTCGCGTTTTTCAAGAACTTCGCTCTCGGCATACAATGTATCACCGGGGAACATCGGCTTGGTCATCTTGATCTTGTCCCAGCCCAGATTAGCAACAGCCTTTTGGCTAGTGTCTGATACGCTCATGCCAACCATCAACGCGACCGTAAGGGGAGAACAGATAAGCGGCTTTCCGAATTCGGTGTTTTTCGCAAATTCATAATCAAAATGGGCGGGATGTGTATTCATGGTGAGCAAAGTGAAATGCACGTTATCGGTGTCGGTAATGGTCCGGCCAGGACGGTGCTCGTAGATATGACCAACCTCGAAATCCTCAAAATAGCGACCGAATGTTTCGCGGAACCGTCCGGGACTGACTTCAATTACACCTTTACGCATGATTTATTTCCTTATGTATTTAAGTTAAAGCGCAGCCAAGATGGCGCGGTACCTTCGCATCACCGGCGCTTCGAGCATCCGGCCTTTGTGACTAATCGCTTCGCCGCCTGCTGCATCATAGGCGGCGATGGCATCGCGGGCTTCCTCGATTTCGGTTTCTGTTGCGCGCATCGCGGATTGTATCGCGACAAGTTGTTTGGGATGGATCGCGGCTTTGGCTTTAAATCCGATCGCCTTTGCGCGCGCACATTCGTCAGCCAGACCTGCTTCATTGCCCATGTCTATATATGGCACATCAATAGCCATCACTTGCGCCGAAGCACAGCACATGATGAACTCACCACGCGCATGGGAAAGAGGCTCCCATTCCAGCTTCGTACCAAGCTCTGCTGAAAAATCGCCGCCGCCAAACATCATTCCGATGACGCCATCGCTCGCCGCGATGTCATATCCCGCGCGCAAACCTCTCACCGTTTCGATCAGAGGGACTAAACCACTGATCCTGTTTCCCAATATGCTGTGCACGATTTCAACCTCACTCGCACTTTCGACCATTGGTAGAAAGATAAGCGCCGGAAGATCATCCGCAGCGGCCATCGCTAGCAAGTCAGCAAGACCAGCTTTGGTCTTCAATCCATTGATTCGGACGGCAGTCTTTTCGCGTTCCAATACAGCAAGTGCGGCAAAAACAGAATCGCGTGCACTGTTTTTTTGATCATCAGGGACAGAGTCTTCAAGGTCAATACAGATCAAGTCAGCACCGCTGGATGCGGCCTTTTCAAAGCGCTCTGGTCGATTGGCGGGGACAAAAAGAAGGTTAGTGAAGCTGGTCATTTTTTCCCAATGTCAAATAAAACATAATGCCTCTTCACAATTTGTCCGGACAACTCTAAAGTCAACTAGAAAATAAAAATAGTTGCATATTTGAAACATTGGAGAGTGGAATTATGAAACGATATTTGAAGTATGGCACGGTAACAATCATCATAGCATCCATGGCCTTCAGCGCAGCATTGTCGGCGCGGACACTGGACCCCAACAAGGCGGAAGATGCTTTAGAAATCTCCAAGCGCGTTCAGTGCGGTGAGGCAGATGGTGTACCCGCAATCTACTACTGGTCTGGAAAAGTCTATTCTCGGGTTCAAGGTGAACCGGATCGTCACTTGTTCAACGGCGAAGGCATGAATGTCCGTCAGTGCGTGAAGGTCACGGATCCGAAGCGCGGAACCGGATATCGTCAGGTCAGCCGTGAGGTGATGTTCTATCTCGATCCAAAAACCAATGAGGTTTTGCGGACTTGGGAAAATCCGTGGACCGATGAAACAGTCGACGTCATGCAAATCGCCAATGACCCCGTCAATATGCGTCCAAGCTATCCTTATTCCGCCGATGGCAAACCATATAAAATTGAAGGCATTCATCGACAGGGCAAATGGCTTTTAATGCCGATTGAAATTCCACTTTTTTATCACAACGAACTTGCCGGTGATTACCAGGATTATGTCGGGAACAAGTATCACGCGATGGAAATCTTCGATTTTTCAATATTGGCTGATGAAATTCTAGATACGAAAAATCCTACTGCTTATCCGACGGTAAGCTGGGTAAGGATTTCGGACTGGATGCCATGGATGAAGATGCGCGGACGCCAAGGGCAGATGGTGTTCAATGCCATGGGCGCGAAACTGAAAAAATATGATGAACTGCCCAAGGTTATCAAAGATGAGATTGCACTGAATCATCCCGAGTATACTGCGCCGCCACCGGCTGATGATGCGCGTCCCAACGAAACAACTTGGACCGTATTCAAGGACATGATCGACGCGGAGCGAGCAGCGAAGAAGAGCGATAACTAACGCTAACAGTTACGAGAACTCTCTGCCTGGGAGGCATGTCTCGGGACCAGCCTTCTTTTTTATCTATAATGGCTTAATGCGGCAGAGATACGTCGGATGGAAGAATTGCCGAACCAACCCGCACAGCTGCTATCGGATTTGCTTTCGGTGATGGCGTTGAGGCCGAGCTTGGCAACTATTGCATTCTAATTCAGCTACCAATACCCCTCGCATTTACCTTTTCAAAGGCTGGTTTGAGTTTTAATTGACAGAATTTTCTCAATATTTCTACCCAACTTCCTAGTAGCTTCTGCCAGAAAACGCGGTCGCCCGCGAAACAAGCGCAATAAATAACTATGTGTTCGACTTTTTGTGGCATCATCGTAAAATTTGGATATAGTTGTCCGGACAAATTACGGATTATAGGTAATTATGGTTGATCAGACGGAAACGCGCAATGAATTCTCCAAGGGCTGGACCATCCTTTTATCCGGGGTGTTGGGGGTTGCCTGCGGGGCATCTCCGCTACCATTTAACGTTGTCGGATTTACCGTCGAACCGATGATTGAAGAATTTGGATGGAGTCGAACACAGATTCTCTTCCCCATCACTATTTTCGGTGTCATCGCTGCGCTGTTGGCGCCGTTTTTTGGATCACTAGCAGACAAATACGGTGTTCGTAAAGTTGCGCTTTATTCCCTGCTTGCCTTCGGTCTTTCGTTCGCGGCCATTTCGCTGACCCCAACGGCCAAAGCCAGTTCAACTCTTTATGTATACTACGCAATTTGGGTCGTGGTGGGCCTGATCGGGATTGGATCGACCCCGGTTAGTTGGAGTCGCGCCATAAACTTGTGGTTTTACAAACATCGTGGTTTGGCACTAGGCATATTGCTAATGGGTACGAGTTTAGCCGCGATTGTGGTACCGAAGCTTGCGGTATGGTCTATCGAAAATTACGGCTGGCGCGAGATGTTTGCGATTGTCGCTATATTGCCCTTGGCGATTGCCTTGCCGATAGGTTATTTTCTTTTCCGCGAGCCACGACCTGAGGAACGTCCCAAGGCTATATTGAGCGAAAGCGGAAATCTTACCGGCGTCACTTTGGGCGCAGCAATGAGAGACTATCGGTTCTGGCTGATCTGGACATCTATTGCGTTCATATCTTTGGCTTTTGGTGGTGCGTTTATCAATATGCCGACTATGCTGTCCGACCGGGGTTTAGATTCACAAACGGCTGCCTCGGCCATGGGCGTTCTCGGCCTAGGAATATTCGCGGGCCGTCTTATTACCGGCGCGCTGCTAGACCGCTTCTGGCAGGGGTTCGTCGCATTTCCGCTCCTGTGCCTACCTGCCTTGTCCTGTTATCTGTTGCTAGGCGATACCATTTTATTTCCTGCCGCAGCACTGGCGGGATTTCTTCTCGGTTTTGCCGCGGGGGCGGAAAGTGACTTGATCGCGTATCTCACAGGCCGCTATTTCGGGATGGCGCATTACGGCAAAATCTACGGAATGCTTTACATGCCATTTGGCCTTTTCTCGGCGCTTTCGCCGATTATTTATGCCAGCGTGCGAGACAACACCGGTAGCTATAATCCGATACTGACGGTGGCAATTCTTGGTTTCATCATAGGCGGCGGCATTCTGCTGCTGCTCGGTCGCTACCCTGACAATTTTCCCGACAGCGATCCCACAATTGCTAATGATGTAGAAGGAGTGTCAGCCTGATGGCTACCAAAGCAAATCCCAACGTAACCGATATTATTGCTGCAACCGGCATAGAACTTCTGACTGATGACGACACGCTCAATTTCTTCGCTCATGATGTGTTTGAACGCGGCGCAGCTTTGCTGGCTGTAGTGCGTCCAAAGAATAAAGAGGAGCTTGCGGCAGCGGTTGCAGCTGCAACATCGCAAAATATTACAGTAATCCCTCGCGGTGGAGGAATGAGCTATACGGGAGGATATATCAGCAACGAGCCTGGCGCGATTTTGTTTGATCTCGCTGCGATGGACCGAATTCTTGATATTAACGAAACTGATATGACTGTGACAGTCGAAGCTGGCTGTACGTGGGCAAAGCTTTATGAAGCACTGCAGCCTAAAGGTTTGCGCACACCTTTCTGGGGAACGCTTTCGGGACTCAAAGCCACTGTCGGTGGGGGAATGAGTCAGAATTGCCTTTTTTGGGGATCGGGGCGCTACGGTACCGCTGCACAAAGCTGCGTAGCCATGGAAATCGTTTTGGCCAATGGTAGTATTCTGAAAACGGGAAGCGTGTTCACGCGGCCTTATGGTCCGGACCTGACAGGACTGTTCCTAGCTGACACCGGCGCACTCGGGATGAAGGCGACAGTCACCATGCGTCTAATTCAGGAGGCGGAAGCCCATGGTTATGCTAGCTTTACATTTGAAACTTATGAAGACACGTTGAAAGCTGCAGCCGAGATCGAACGCTCTGGTATCGCAACCGAATGTTTCGGCTTTGATCCCAGCCTAAACGCTATTCGCATGAAGCGCGAAAGCCTTAGCAGCGATGTGAAATCCCTCGGCAAGATGATGAAGAAGCAGGGTTCCGTCTGGGGCGCGATCAAGGAAGGCGCGAAAGTCGTGACCGCCGGTCGCAATTTCATGGATGAAGCGAAATTCTCGCTGCATGTCTTGACTGAGGGCCGCATTCAAGCGGCTGCCGACGATGATTTGGCACGCGCCCGAAAAATAGCTTTAGCTAATGGAGCAACCGAAACCGAGAATACTATACCAAAAATCATTCGTGCCAACCCATTTGGGCCACTCAACTCAATGCTTGGACCTGAAGGCCAGCGCTGGGCACCGATTCACGGATTGCTGCCGCATTCCAAAGCGGTTGCCTGTTACAAGGCCATTGAAGCGTTGTTCGAACAACATCGCGCTGAGATGGATGCGTTGGGTATATTTACAGGTACGCTCGTCTCTGCCGTCAGCGGGTCGGGTATGATAATCGAACCTTGTCTATACTGGCCCGATGCCGCCAATCCGGTCCATAGAGAAACGGTAGAAAACGGTCATCTGGCGAAGCTTCCGAAACTGGCTGCAAATCCTGCAGCCTGGGCCATGACCCAGAAAATGAAACAGGCGCTGGTCGATCTATTTTATGAACAGGGTGCGGTGCATTTTCAGATAGGCCGGACCTATCGTTATCGCGACAGCCTAGATCCGGCAGCAGATGCGTTGCTATTGGATTTGAAGAAATCACTGGATCCTACACGGGTGATGAACCCAGGGTCCTTGGGTTTGTAGGATGAAGGAATTTGCAACGCTATGGATTTAGATCGTAGGCAGATCATGGCAGCGGCAATTTGTGCCACTGCATCCACGGGGGCTTTAGCTGCAACACAACAAAATGGTAAATCAGGCAATATGACAGATACAAAAACCTATGCTGCCGTTGCGATGCAACTGACCGCGCGTTCGATAGAAAAGACACCGAACAAGGCAGTGGCACGCAAACAGATGCTCAACATGATAGGCGAAATGGAGAACAAAATCCGTTCTGCCGCAATCTTCATCCAACAATATGCAGGAAACCCGGTTAAGCTGGCGGTGTTGCCGGAGTATTTGCTAACCAGTTACCCAGGGCGGATTTCCATACCTGATTTTGCTGACAAGGCAGCGCTGGAAGTCGACGGTCCGGAATATGAAGCATTCGGCGCGATGGCGCAACGACTTAAAATGTTCATCGCGGGCAATGCCTACGAAGCCGACAAGAATTTTCCCGGCCTATATTTTCAGGCCTGCTTCATTGTCGCTCCGTCCGGCGATGTTATACTGCGCTACCGTCGATTGAACAGTATGTTTGCTCCCACCCCGCATGATGTATGGTCAAAATATCTTGATATCTACGGACTAGATGGCGTGTTTCCTGTCGCAAAAACTGAAATAGGCAATCTAGCGACTATTGCCTCAGAAGAGATACTCTATCCAGAGATCGCACGAGCACTTGCATTGCGTGGTGCGGAAATTTTTGCTCACAGCAGTTCCGAAATCGGCTCTCCGCTAGATACTCCAAAAGACATAGGCAAACGTGCCCGCGCGCAAGAAAATATGGCATATGTTGTGTCTGCCAATACGGCAGGCATCGAAGATACCACAATGCCCCTGGCCTCTGCGGACGGAAACAGCATGGTGGTAGATTATAAGGGCCGGGTGATGTCCGAATCTAACAGTGGTGAGACGTTTACCGCCTTTGCCGACATCAACTTGGGCGCTTTGAGAGCTGCCCGTCGCAAGCCGGCAATGACCAACTTCCTTGCTCGACAGCGACTAGAATTATTTGCCGCAATCTATGCCGGAAACTCACCTCAAAAAGCGGATGGTTTGATCCAGAACAATGACATTCAAACCCCCGATCGTGATTATTTCCTCCGAACCCAGGAAGAAACGATTGAACGCATGATAAAGGAAGGGCTGATATGAGTAAAGAGAACAGGCTCGATGTAGCCCCACCCTATAATGCAGTTGCGCGGCATGGCGTATCGCCGGTAGCGTCACACGATGAAATTGCGCGGTTCAATTTTCTTGCGAATTTCAACAAATTCCTCGCGGGCCCGCTCGGCGCGGGCAATAAGTTGACATATGAAAGACGCGTACTTCCCGCCTTTCAAAAAGAAAATGGCCGCGATCCCAAGGACCGGTTCGAAATTCGTCATGCAATGAACAAGGATCATTTCCACAGATTCTGGTCGGCGGTTAAACGTAACTCGATGGAAATGCGCCAGCAGAATGGACGTGCTATAACCCTGAGACAGATTGATGAATTGAACGCAAAAGCGCATCAATTTAATGAGGGACGCGATACTCTGGAACTTGATCCAAATATAGGAATCCCGCGCTACCAGAGCGCTGTAGATATTCACTGCATGCCCGGTAGTTACCACGGTGAAGAGATGCCCGGCGATGTGTCCGCTGGTGTCAATTATGATTGCGGAATTTTTGCCACGACAGGTGGCGGCCTAGGCGCACTAAACGATGGCGGCGGACAGGCGCTTGTCGAATGGATCAAGAAGGAGAGGCCCGGTTGGGAGCCGCGGCGCATACTAGATGTCGGCTGTACCACAGGTCATAATATCGTGCCTTTGGCACTCGCCTTTCCAAATTGTGAAGTGATAGCAATCGATACAGCAGGACCGATATTACGTTTTGCGCACGCTCGCGCACAGTCGCTAGGCGCCACGAACCTTAAGTTTATTCAAACTAATGCTGAAGATCTGTCGCGTTGGAAGGATGGCACTTTTGACTGGGTACAGACTACAATGTTCCTGCACGAAACTAGTGGGAAAGCCCTCCCAAAAATACTATCCGAATGTTACAGGGTATTAGCAAACGACGGCCTGATGCTGCATCTCGAACAACCGGAATATTCAGACGAAATGCCCTTGTTCGAGCAGTTCCTGCGCGATTGGGATGCATTTAACAATAACGAGCCTTTCTGGTCGTCGATGCACTCTCTCAACATGAAACACGAGATGGTAGCGGCCGGATTCGACCGCTCCGAACTATTCGAAACCGGAGTTCGTGCGGTGGTTGATCGTGAAATTTTTCCGGAGGCTCCAACCGGCGACACTGAAGATCATGGCCGAGCCGCCTACTGGCATGCTTATGGCGCTTGGAAAAATTCTAACAAAATGATGGAGGCTGCGGAATGACCGACACAGTATTTGACTGGATGGCCGCAGCCAATAAACGCGCAAAAGGCAAACGTCCGGATTTTTTTAACGATCCGCAAGACGAGCGGTTACTTTCAATCCTGATGGCCGTAGTCGGTGAAGTGTCCGTGCTGCGGGAAAGGATGGATACCGTTGAACGGCTTCTTGAGTCCAAAGGTACGGTCACCCGTAAAGATATCGACGAATACACGCCGGACAAGCAGGCGGCCTATGAACGGGGACTGATGATCCGCGAGTATATTTATCGCGTGATGCGGGGACCGCATCAAATGCTGCAGGAGTTGGAAAATCCTGATCAGCCGGTTGAGGAAATCAGCCGCGAGATGATGGAGATTTGACTCGCCTAATCTGATAATCTCAAATTGACTTCTTTTGCGCCAAGCCTGATGAACTTCCGCTATCGTCGGAAATTTTCGACGCACTATAGCGGAAGTTCGATGGACTTGGAACTGTGGTTGTAAAGTTCAGAAAGGCTTGACTGCTCCGAGGAAACACACTCCGGAAATCGTAATCCAGTAAATATAGGCAGAAATCCGAGCCTGCGCGATTTCCCTTTCCAGTGCAGTCTCCTCTGCGGCATTTGGTCCCCGTGCCAGGATTTGAAAGCGCGTGGTCCAGCGCCGCATCACTAGACGTAGAAAAAGACCAATGCACAGCGCAAAAGCATAGAGCGCCATTTTTGCGGGGTACCAGTGGCTCCCCTCGCCAGTAACAATCGGTCCGTTCCCGTCAAACGCCATGAACGCCACAATGAACAGAGTCGCGATAAGTGGGTAACGCAATTTTTCTTCCAGCATGGTCACCTTGATACCAATTGCCGTTTCACGCTTGATAAATGCCATCCAGGTCATCGCAAGCCAGATCGAAAAAAACAGCCACATCCACCAGATTCCTGGTCCAACAAGAAATGGCACAAAACCGTAAATCTTTCCCATGTGCAGGCCGAGCGGTAGCAGGAGTACAATGCCTGTCCTCGCCAATATGTCGATACGATAGGCAGTCTCCATATGCCGCTTGCGTTCTTCCAGCGAAAGTTCGCGATTGGTCACATTATAACTGGTCTGGAACACGCCCCATTCGCCGCCGAGCCAATATACCATCGCCAATATATGCACCCAGCGCAAAATGCTGAGTTCGTTCGTCATCAGAAATTCCATTGCTTTTTTCCTCACCTGATCCGGCTAATTTTTTCTAGCTTGAATTTGTCCGGACAAATTATACTTGGCAAGATAAAAATGCAATGGCATGACAACGGATGAGGAGAATCGATCCATGAAGCATCGCATTATTGAAGGACGCCTTGAATATACTTCCCGCAAGCCGGAGATGAATGGCCAAAATCGTGGCTTTGAGACTTTCATGTTTACCCATCATAGTGACGGTAAGGCAACAATGCGGGCGCATTGCGAAATTTACGAACCGGACCCAACGGTTATGCGTGACATCATTTACGCGATGGACGAAAACCGGCAACCAATGGATTTGCACGTCCGCCTTACTGTAGGCGATGAATTTACCGGTTCAGGATGGATGCATTTTGACGGCACCCATATTGAAATGGAAAGTTTTGGCCCAGCGATAGGGCGGCTCTCGCAGAGGGTTGCAGCGGAATTGCCACTCACCGGTTTCGGCACGCACCCGATAGTATCCGACGGGTTCATGCTGTCCACGATGGAGTGGACTGAGGGCCAGTCACGTTTACTCAACTGCTACCTACCCTCGCCCGATCATCGCGGCGCGACGCCGCCGCAAATCGCACAGGTAAAGATTGGCGCGCTCTATTTGGGCAAAGAAGAAGTCACCGTTCCAGCTGGAACATTCCAGTGCAAACATCTCCAGTTTATCGATGACGCCAGCATTGTGCCTGGCACTGGCGGCATGGCGGGTGAGCATCCGCCTTATGATATCTGGATCACTGATGATAAGGATGGCATATTCGTTCAGGGCGGAGTCGGAGGCTATATGATGACCTGGTACGAACTGGTCGAGTTAAAGCGTTAAAGTGTAATCATCACCTTGCCTATATGATCACCGCTTTCCAGATAGGCAAAGGCTGCGGGCGCTTCGTCGAAGGTGAATTTTCTGTCGATCAGCGGCTCTATGCTTTCGCGAGCCACCAGATCTACAACATCACAAAGCATCGCTCTGCTGCCAGCAGTAATGCCTTTCAATGTCAGATTCTTGCCAATGATGCCAGCCATTTGCGGTGCCATTTGCGGTTTGCCGGATAATGCACCAATCATGGCAATTCGACCGTTTGACGCGCAAGCGGCGATACTCTGTTCAATGGAGTTAAGACCGGCGGTGTCGACAACAATATTCGCCCCGCGCCCGCCAGTTGCAGCCATAAGGGCGGCAGCCCAATCATCATCATCACTGTAATTGATGCAAAAGTCTGCACCCATATTTTTGCAACGGTCCAGCTTGTAATCGCTTGAAGACGTGATTGCAACTTGTGCCCCGAGGGCTTTTGCAACTTGTAGCGTTAATATGGAGACACCTCCTGTCCCGAGGGTGAGCACCAGATCATCTTTTTTCAGACCACCAAAAGAGACCATACAGTGCCAAATTGTGCTACCGGCAACCGCGATAGTTGCAGCAGCGTCATCCGTCACATTTTCCGGTACAGCTAACACAGCATCCGCCGGTAATATTATCGTCTCCGCCAGCCAGCCATCGCGGCTAATCCCAAGATCTTGCGCATAAATTGCCGGTGTAAACTCTCCTTTAATCCAGGTAACAAAATTGGGCGCGACAACTCGCTGGCCTGTAGAAATTCCCTCCACATTATCGCCGAGAGCTATTACGCTTCCGATGCCGTCAGACAAGGGTATACGATTTTCCGCTTTTGTTGGACCATATTCCCCCTTCAATGTCAGAAGATCCCGATGGTTTAAACAAGCAGCATGAACTTTGACGGCGACCTCACCGAAGCCGGGTTTTGGTGCATCACGCTCAACGAGGCGGAGACTGTCCAGTCCGGATTGCGGACCGACCTCATAGGCTCTCATGCAAAATTCTCCTCAGCAAAGGCGGTAATTTGCGCTGCTTCACCCGACTGGCGGATGAGGACACGTTTGCGAAAAAAGCGCATCAGACCGCTTGTTCCCATGCGGGATGCACCAAGACCAGATAAACCAAAACTTGATTTCTCTGCTTCCCAGATCATTGAAGTGAGCGCGCCATCGTTGATGGACACTGCTCCTGCATTGAGCCGTGATGCAACCTTTTCTGCCTCATCTATCGATCCTGATATGACCGCGGCAGAAAGCCCAAACACAGTGGCATTGGCCTGCGCGATTGCATCTTCGGTATTATCAAAAATTGTTACCGGTAAAACCGGCCCAAAGTTCTCTTTAGCTATAACGTCCATTTCTGGTGTAACGTCGATCAAGATGGTTGGCTTCAGATATAAGCCACCACCAAGTTTTTCCAATTTGCCTCCAGCAAGCAGTTTTGCACCTTTGGCAACTGCATCATCTATCTGCGCCTGCGCAATCTCTGCCTGCTTTTCAAAGATAAATGGTCCGATATGACCTTCCTCAATATTGGGATAATTGAATTTCACAGTTTCGCCTTGTTGAACAAGGCTCTCCAGAAACGGGCCTGAGATCTCTCTGGCAATATAAATACGTTCGATTGATTGACAGGCCTGACCGGTATTGACTAGGCTGGAGCGGAGCGCGATAGCGGCCGCCTTTTCCGGGTCGGCATCAGCCAATATAATCATTGGATCCTTGCCGCCCAATTCCAGACTCGCCGGAATGAACACCGCTGCTGCGGCCTCGGCTACCCTTCTGCCTGTGCGAACTGAACCAGTGAAGCAGATATAATCAACATTGCTAATCATCGCTGCGCCGGTTGTCCCGTCACCTTCAATAATGGAAAGCACGGCTGCCAGTTCCGGAATGGACCGTACAGTTTCCATCAGCGGTCCGATGAAACGCGGCGTAACCTCCGACGGTTTGACCAGAACTGCGCAGCCTGCCATCAACGCCGGAATCGCATCAATCAATGCCAAAATCATCGGAAAGTTCCAGGGACTGATCACGCCTATCAGTTGATATGGCACCAGATGGGTTGACGTCGTAATTGACGCATTCGAGGTCTGTTGACCCGTTGGCTGTCCAGCAGCTATCAGCTGAGGCGCCTGCTCCGCCCATCGCCGGATTTGTGCCGGAACGCTGGCCGCTTCAATCTTCGAAATTCCGGCGCGGCCTGTATCAGCCGTCAACGCCGGGATAACATTTCCCATGCTGGCTTCAATCGCATGCGCCCATTGGATCAGAACCTCTCCCCGCTGCTTTGGAGTTTTTGCAGACCAATAAACCTGACCTTTCCGGAGTCTTTGTGCTTCGAACGCGACCGATCTCTGATCAAGCGGTGCAATTTCATAGTCATCTTCCCCGGTCCGGGGATTGCGAATTTTCATTATCGGGCCTTCCAAGCATCTAATATTTCATCACCTCGAGCAAAGATGACCCCATCCCGGTCCGCGAAATCAGCAATTAACTGCTCGAAAGCTGCTATCCGGTATGGCAATCCCATGATGTACGGCGTAATATGCATCGGCAACATCCGACCGCCGTGAGTTTCCGCTTCGCTTAAAAGCCAGTTAGCGGCATCATTCATCGACTGCGCATAGCTATCCACCGATTGTTGCTGCACGTTGATGATTTGACGATCCGATAGTTCGTGGTTCAGCGGAATATTGATGATTTCTCCGGCATCCGTCTGAAATACGTAGGGCAGTTCATCATTTACCCAATCGCACATATATTCAACGCCGGCTTCGGCGAGCAACCTTGCAGTATTGAAGCTCTGCGACTGGGCAATGGACAGCCAACCACGGGGACGAGTGCCTGTCATCGTTTCGAACGTGCCGAGCGAAGCATTTATTAAAGCCTGCTCATCAACTTCAACCATACCGCTAGCAATCGTGCCGTTCATATCATTGCTATGGGCAATGATTTCGTGACCGGCTGCCATGATGTCTTCAATTAGCTGCGGATATCTCTCTACTATTATGCTGTTGGCAGCGACAGAAATCTTCGCACTCACTTTTTCGAACACGCCGAGCAGGCGGTATATCCCGATCCGCGTGCCATATTCCCGTGCTGTATAGTGGCGATAATCGGGATAGGCTGTTTGCATATGACCCGGCGCCCGAAACGGCTCGTCGCTTGGCACCATCGGAAAATATTCCAGACTGATGACTGGCCAAATCAGCAGCTTGTTGTCATTCGGCCAACTGACCGGCGGTCGCTGGTGCATGTTCGAATAAGGATAGAGGTCATGGTCCATTCCGCGGCGTCGTTTGGTATATACAAGATATCCGGGATCGAGACTCATGATTTCCCTCCCGTTTGCGCGCGAAATGCATCAACAATGTCTCCGGCCTTGGTGATCCAGGCGCGGCCATCGGCGGCAATATGTTCCAGCACTGCCTCAAACGGCCCAATTCGGTGCGGCTGCCCGATTAGATAGCTGTGCAGAGGAATGCACATGACCGTCCCCGATTGCGCGCCTTCCTCAGCCAGACGGTCGTATTGCCGGATCAGCGTATCGGCATATTCGCGGGGGCTCATATTGTAGACGAAAAAGCCGTAATGGTCATTGACCTCAAGGCTGTAGGGGATGGCAGTCAGCTGCCCTGATTTGACGTTGATATTGGTGGGTTGATCATCGTGATACAGATCACAGGTATAATCAAGGCCATATTCGGCAATCAGGTCCAGAGTTCGAGAGGTGTGCGTCAGTGCAGGCGCCAGCCAGCCGCGTATGCGCTGGCCAGTAGCGCGTTCGACGGTTGCCATGGAATCTTCGATAATCGCGCGCTCCTGCGCTTCGTCCATACCGTAAGAATAGCGGGTGTTGTAGATACCATGGCTGAAAAACTCCCAGCCACGCTGGCGTGCGTCCTCAACGACTTCAGGAATATGATCACAAAGCGCCACCGACAGACTCACAGATCCCGGAAAGCCATGCTTGGTCATCATGTCGGCCATCCGCCAGTGGGAAACCCGATTAGCATGATCTCGGTGGGAATAGCCGATAACGTCGGGATATGGCTTCGACCAGCTCTTGCGGTGCGGATTGACCGGTGGGTCCAGCTCGTAAAACTCCATATTGGGCGCTATCCATACCGCGCAGGCTTTACCGTCCGGCCATTCGATTTTGGGACGATTACGATAGGCTTGATAATCGTAGAGACCGGGATCTGACTTTTGCCCCTCGCTCACTATCTCGCCTCCAACCAATCAATCACTACTTGCACCGGCTCGACATCGGCATATTTGATCTGTAAATCGGTCAAATTAGCAAAATGATAGCTTTCATGCTTGTCAGCGCAGGTTTCAATTGGGACAATGGTGCGATAGCCGTGACTAAGCGCATCAACCGCTGTCGCTCGGACGCAGCCAGATGTCGAACCGCCGGTAACGACCACCGTATCGACTTTGTGCCACACCAAATAGCTGGCAAGCTGCGTTTCGAAAAATGCGCTTGGCATGCGCTTCGTATATTGCAGATCTGCGTCGCCAATTTCACAGCGCGGATCGAACCTGTGGCGCTCTGAAGCATATTTAATTCGCTGCAGCGAATCTTCGGTATCTGTCCGCGTTCCCCATATACCGGCGTCGCTAGCGTCGTCCTTGTAAGCCACGCGTGACCAGATCACCGGCAAGTCCTTTGCTCGAGCCAGCGCCGAAATCTGGTTGATATAGTCAATTTGCTTCGGATCAGTCTCATAGGCCGTCTTAAACATATCGGTTCGCGTATAAGCTTGCTGCATATCGACGTTGACGATTGCGAGTTTCTCGCCAAAGCCGAATTTATTACGCGCCGGATTACCGATCACCTCATCAAATATTTCCCGAGCAGTGCGACCATCTTCGACCATTTTCGTACCGATTGGCGTCATCTATTTTTCTCCGAATTCAATAAAATTACAATAATCTGCAAAAAAGACTTGTCTAGATATATTTGTCCGGACAAATTGGGCGACATGATCACACGTCATTTCATTGATGCCGTAAAGGACGGCAATACGCGCCGTATCCACTATCGTAGGGCGGGAAGTGGCCCGCCGCTATTGTTGGTCCACCAGAGTCCGCGCAGTTCGAAAGAATATGAAGCGTTAATGAAGAAATGGTCAGCCCATTTTACTTGTATCGCGCCGGACACCCCTGGTTTCGGACAGTCTGTTCCTTTGCCAGGGAATCACGAAATCAATGAATATGCCGATGCGATAATCGAATTTCTGGACGCCATCGGTATTGAGAAATGTGCGGCTTACGGTTTTCACTCCGGCGGAATCATTCTCGTTACTGCAGTAAAGCGTCACCCGAATCGAATCACCACGCTGGCCGTTGGCGGTTATGCAATCTGGTCGAAGGAGGAGGCGGCGCTGTTCGGCGAGAAATATCTGCCTGAATTCCACCCTTCGAGTTATGGCGAACATCTGACTTGGCTATGGAACCGAATATTGGAACAGTCTTGGTTCTTTCCTTGGTTTGCGACCGATGATCATCACCGGCTGTCCTTTGCTCATGACGACCCAACGCGCGTGGATGCGGTGATAAGAGACATGCTGGATGCCGGGAATGCTTATCAGGCCGGCTATGGTGCTGTGCTTCGCGCGCCGCGGGATATTCCGGAAATTAACGCCGAAATGCCACCTTGCCTGATTAGCGCTTATGACGGAGACCCGTTACAAGAGCATATTGACCGGCTAGGCAAAATGCCTCCGACTTGGTCAGCTCTCAAAGTGGCAACCCCAGAAGAACATCTGATGGTGAGCCTGACCCATTTGCGGGAAATGCAGCAGGTGGCTTGCTGTCCGTTGAACCAAGCACACGACGAGGGTTTTATTGAAATCGAAACCGAGCAATTTACAGGTTTAATCCACTGGCGCGGCAACCAAGGCGCTTGCGCACTTGTCCTCCACGCACCTGGTTCAGCTATCGACGAAGCCATTTCTAGCGACAGTATCGCGATTGACCTGCCAGGGCACGGGATGTCGGATGACTGGACCGGAGAACCCCCTGTGACTTGGGATGAGTGGCAAGCCGTCATCAATCAAGTGGCGACAAAACTGGAAACGAAATCGCTCCTTTTTGCTAATCCGCCGAAGGGCGATCCGGAATTGCTATACCCCGATCTATCGCCGGACCGTTTTGGCAATTATCTAACGAAGGCTTGGCAGATCGTCAGGGCAATGGAAATTTACGAGCCGTGGTACAAGGCGGACAACCTTCATAACAGGGCGTTTGACCAAACAGTTCTGCTTCCTGAGAAATTAGCAGAAAAGCATCTCGAACTGTTAAATGCCCGCGCAGCCAAACAATATCATCTGGCGCTCAACACGAGACAAAGGACCAACGATGGGAATTAAGGACGAAATGCCGCTACTGGCTCGCCATGAAGGCGTGTGGGACGGCACATATGCTTATTTCAATGCACAAAACGAAAAAATCGACGAGCATGCCTCCCGCCTGCTGTGCCGTTTTCCAGACAATGGCCCGGTGCCCTATTATCAATCCAATTATTACACATGGCCCGATGGTAAAACCGAGCACCGTGATTTTCCTGCCGAGTTTCGCGATAAGCGTGTCTGGTGGGATAATGAACTTATCATCGGCTGGGCTGCAGAGGTGCCTCTCGACAAATACAACCGTACCGTGATGCTTTACTGGCAACGCACTGGCGATCCATCCCTCTACCTTTACGAACAAATCCAGATTTCTGATGATGGCCAGAATCGTTGCCGCACGTGGCATTGGATACGAAATGGTCTACTCGAAACGCGCACCGCTATTCAGGAAAAATTTGTGACAAAAGACTGGCTTGCCGTGGACAAAGAAATGGGAAACAAAATCTGAGCCAGCCGCAATCCATTTTTGACAAGCTCTGGAACAGCCATGTCGTCGCTAGTACACCCAGCGGCGGCACGCTTCTTGCCATCGATCGGGTATTTTTGCACGAACGCACAGGAGCGGCAGCATTAAATTCGTTGGCCAAGGCGGGCCGCAAGGTTGTGGATCCATCAAGAG
Organism: Sphingorhabdus sp.; assembly: GCA_049663505.1. Taxonomy (GTDB): domain Bacteria; phylum Pseudomonadota; class Alphaproteobacteria; order Sphingomonadales; family Sphingomonadaceae; genus Sphingorhabdus_B. The sequence continues at coordinate 19,851 of JBATDO010000112.1, read as the reverse complement.
TTTTTGCAGTGACCGATCACATCGTCGATACCCGACCTGGCCGCACTGATCAAACATTGATGCCTGGCGGCCAGGCGTTCATTACCGAAACGCGAGCGGCGGCAAAGGCTGCTGGCATAACGCTTTTTGACGTGAACGATCCTGATCAAGGGATCGTTCACGTGATATCGCCGGAGCTTGGGATCGTCCTGCCTGGTTGCACGTTGGTAGCGCCAGACAGCCACACCTGTACGCAGGGCGCATTTGGCGCGTTAGCCTGGGGTATCGGTTCTTCAGAGGCTGAGCATGCAATTGCCACTGGGACGCTCCGTCTCGCCAAGCCCAAATCTATGCGCGTCACGTTTTCGGCTGCACTGTCGAGACGCGTGACGCCGAAAGATATGATCCTCGCCCTGCTCGCTCAGTATGGTGCAGCGGGCGGCAAGGGCTATGCAGTTGAATTTGCAGGAGAGGCGGTAACGGCACTCGACATGGAAGGGCGGATGACCCTGTGCAATATGGCAACAGAATTTTCCGCCATGGCGGGCTTCATTTCGCCTGATGACAAGACATTTGATTATCTCAAAGGTCGTCGCTATGCGCCGACCGACGTTGACTGGGACAATGCGCTCGACAGCTGGCAAGATTTGAATAGCGATGCTGGTGCGGGCTTCGATCAGGAAATAGAGATTGATGCCAGTCAAATCACTCCGATGGTTAGTTGGGGCACAAGTCCAGAACAGACAATCGGGATAGATGAAAATGTGCCCGACGATGCTGAAGAGCGGCCACTGAAATATATAGCGCTTGCGAAGGGCCAACCGATCAAAGGCGTTCCCATAGACGCTGTATTTATTGGCAGTTGCACCAACAGCCGATTGTCAGACCTTCGAAAAGCGTCTGCACTACTTGTTGGCAAAAAAGTGGCAAACGGCGTGAAAGCCATCTGCGTACCCGGCTCCTCCCGCGTCAAACGTGAAGCGGAAGCCGAAGGTATTGATCAAATTTTCAAAGACGCGGGGTTCGAATGGCGCGAAAGCGGCTGCTCCATGTGCTTCTATGCGGGCGGCGAGAGTTTTGATGCGAGGTCTCGGGTTATCTCTACCACCAATCGCAATTTCGAAAGCCGCCAAGGTCCGAATGTCAAAACTCATATCGCCAGCCCCGAAACAGCCGTAGCAAGTGCAATAGCCGGAGCGATAGCGGATCCGCGAGAACTCGCCGATGGCTGAACCCTTTACCACACTGACCTCTTTACCGATGCCTCTAATCCGGGACAATATTGATACCGACCAGATCATTCCTTCACGCGAAATGAAGAGCACGGGCAAGACAGGACTTGCAGTCGGGCTGTTCGCGGGGTGGCGCTACACCGAGATTGGCGGAAGGGAGCTGGATCGGAAATTTATCATGAACGATCCTGAGTATGCGAACAGCCAGATCATATTGGGCGGCGCAAATTTTGGGTGCGGGTCGAGCCGGGAACATGCCGTTTGGGCACTGGCGGAATATGGCTTTCGCGCAGTGTTAGCGCCCAGCTTCGCACCAATCTTTGCGCGCAACTGTACACGAAATGGTATTCTTCCAGCTGTACTAGATGCCGAAGAAATCCTTAAAATTGCAGAAAGCGGCGCTTCAGTTTCCATCGATTTGGCCGAACAGTCGATAAGTATCAAGAACGGTGACAGCTGGTCCTTTCCGATTGACGAGGAAGCCAAAGCCATGCTGCTCGAAGGGCTAGACGCAATCGACCTGAGTTTGCAAATGGCTGATGACATTGCCGCTTGGCAGCAGGCCGACCGTGCGGCACGACCATGGATTTACCTGGGAACAAGTATATGAAAAAATCCGTCACCATCAGCGAAGTTGGACCACGCGATGGGCTGCAAAGCGTTAACCGGGTCATGGCTACCGAAGCCAAAAAGGCGTGGATCAAAGCAGAGGCCTTAGCTGGCGTCAGGGAGATTGAGGTCGGCAGCTTCGTGCCCCTCAAGCTGCTGCCACAGATGGCCGATACGGCGGAGATCGTTGAGTTTGCAAAAACCCTCCCGAATCTTGTTGTCGTAGCACTAATCCCCAACTTGAAGGGAGCCGAGCGCGCCGTTGCATGCGGTGTCAATAAAATGTCAATTCCCTTCTCAATGTCAGAAACGCATTCCATCAACAACGTCCACAAGGACCATTCGGAAATGCTCGCCGAAATCAGGGCGATTGCCGATCTTGTAGCTCAACAACCAGAGGGCCAGCGTCCGCATTTTGAAGTCGGCCTGTCCACTGCCTTTGGGTGCACGATGGAGGGACCGGTTCCTGACGACCAGATCGTCCGACTTGCCGAAGCAGCAATGGAAGCAGGCGTGGCCGAGGTCTGCCTGTCTGATACCACCGGATATGCCAATCCGGCTCAGGTTACGCGGCTTGTCCGTGCGGTCAAAACTGCAATCGGTAGTGACAAGCTCAACACGTTGCATCTTCACAATACGCGCGGACTGGGCCTAGCAAATGTTCTGGCGGGTCTGGAGGAAGGCATTACTACCTTTGACAGTTCGCTTGGTGGTTTGGGCGGATGCCCCTTTGCGCCAGGTGCATCGGGCAATATCGTGACAGAGGATTTGGTATTCATGCTTGAGGCGATGGGTATTAACACCGGTATTGATCTGGCAAAATTGCTGACAGTCCGTGATATTATCGCAAAGGCATTACCCGGCGAACCTCTCTATGGTTTCACTCCCGATGCCGGATTGCCACTTGGATTTGAAGGGGCGCCCGCGTGAGCCATAACACAGAATCGCCAACACCTCTGGCAGGGCTCAAAGTCATTGAATTCACGCACATGGTGATGGGCCCAGCGGTCGGAGCCATCCTCGCCTCTTTAGGCGCAGAGGTCATCCGGGTCGAACCGATCGGCGGCGACCGTACCCGCAGTTTGGTCGGTTCCGGGTCCGGTTATTTTCCGATGTACAACCGGCACAAGAAAAGCATTTGCCTCAACCTTAAAAGCCAAAACGGGTTAGAGATTGCTAACAAACTTGCGGATAATGCTGACATATTGATCGAGAATTTCCGGCCCGGAGCGCTGGACCGGCTTGGTCTTGGCTATGATAAGCTGTCCGAAACCAATGAACGGCTCATCTACTGCTCGGAAAAGGGTTTTCTCCCTGGCCCCTATGAGGACCGCACGGCGCTCGATGAAGTTGCGCAAATGATGGGCGGCCTTGCCTATATGACTGGACCACCAGGACAGCCCTTAAGAGCCGGCTCCAGTGTTATCGACGTTGCAGGCGGCATGTTTGGCGTTATCGCTATCCTTGCAGCATTGGAGGAACGCCACCGCACCGGCAAAGGCCAGATGGTTCAAAGCTCGCTTTTCGAAACTACTGTCTATCTGGTAGGTCAACATATGGCGCAAATGGCCGTTACTGGAAAGGCCGCTGCCCCGATGCCCGCTCGCATATCCGCGTGGGCGGTTTATGATGTGTTTCAGACCAAAGATGCCCCGATATTTATTGGTGTCGTCACAGACGCGCTGTGGAAGAAATTCTGTAATCTCTTCAATCTTCACGACCTTTGGGCAGACGAGAGCATTCGCGAAAACAACAACCGAGTGGCGGCGCGCGATCGCATTATGCCGCAAATCCGAGAGCTGATGAGCGGTTATACGCGTGATGCGTTAATTGCAAAACTCGAGGGCACTGGCCTTCCCTTCGCGCCGATTGCGCGTCCAGAAGATATGTTTGATGATCCGCATCTCAACAGCGGCGATGGTCTGGAGGAAACAATATTGACCGACGGCACCAAAACCAAACTTCCCACACTTCCAATTGCCATGGGCGGCAAGCGCCCTGCAAGCAGTTTTGCCATGCCTGAACCAGGTGCAGACGTGCAGGAAACACTCACCGCTCTGGGATATGATGACGAAGCTATTCAAAAATTACTTTCAAGCGCCGCTGTCGGATATTCGACAGGGTGAATTAGAAAAAAAGGAAATGACTATGAAAAGGATTATAAATTCCGCAGCTCCGTTGCTTTTGCTCAGCGCGTGTGGCTCAGAGCCCGTCAGTGGGCCAGAAGAAATTGATGGCGTGACAACAACTGAAGACAGTTCAGCGACCCAGCTCAATACCGAAACCGGGAATATTGAAACCGGAGCTTCAACCGATGAAAGAGTGAAAACCACAGCCGTTCCTCCCGCTGGCTTCGCACAATGCCGCACATGCCACAGCGTCGAAAGGGACGGTCCCAATGGCGTGGGTCCGAACCTTTGGGGGGTTGCCGAAAAGCCTGCCGCACAACACACCGGCTTTACTTATTCTACGGCGATGAAATCATCAGGATTAACTTGGGATGCTGCAACTTTGGATACGTTTCTAAAGGAGCCCATGAAAACCGTCCCTGGTACAAAAATGGCTTATGCTGGACTCCGCGATGGTAAACAAAGAGCAGAGGTCATCGCTTATATCGGCCGCTTGAGAGACTAATTGTTTTATTGGCAGCAAACCAAGGTCTATTAGCAGATTTGAACATCCAGACGCAGATAACGATAAAGTAGAGGGCCCTCGACCCCCTTTTGACGATCCTTTTTGTATCACATGCCGATGCAACGAGCTTTTTTAGCTTGTTAAAGCAGCAGCATCTCCCTCTGTGATGCCGCGCTTTTATGTGAGCTCGACTGGCAACTCGATCTGGACACCTCCTTCAACCTCCTGGGGATGACCGTTCGGCACACGCACTGCGAACATCACTGAGTCAGAGCAGGAATAAAAGCGAATCAGATCGTCCATTGTCGTCATCGCTGACATTGAGCGTGAGGTTAATGGAGGTGCCGGTCTTGCGATTGAGCCCTGTGAAGAGCTTCTAAACATCAAGTAATATTAGCAATACCCATCTGGACAGATATGCTTCAAATACCGTCTCTGCCCCTTGACTCAATGGTTGAGTGAAATCGAATGCGGGTCGTTACCGACGCGGCAATTACCCTCGAATTTTAACCTCTTGACGGGAAAGTTTCTATTTTTACTTCAGGTGACGCGTCAAAATCATCAGGGTAGCGCCCAAGTAAAAGTAGCAATGCACCGCCGATGATAAACCCGAAGAAAGCAACAATTAAAATGGCGTCGTAACTTCCAGTGACATCGCGGACATAGGCGTAAAGAATTGAGGATAAGGCGGACGCAATACCAAACGGCATATAGAGCGTTCCGTATATCTTTCCATAGTGCAACATACCAAAATATCGACCCGCCAGATAGGCGATAAGATCGGATTCGGCACCTGCAGCAAAACCAAGGAAAAACGCAGCGGCCGCTGCCATTGTGAAACTAACGTTATCTCCAAGCAAGATGACGCAAGTAATAGCCGGTAGACACAATAAGGGGAAAGCGACAAATCCCTGCCAAAAGTGATCAAGCAGAGCGCCCGTGAGCAAACGCCCGACCAATATTCCTATACCAAGAACGCCCATCACGCTTGCTGCAGTGTGTGCGGTCAAGCCCTTGTCGGCGAGAATTGTCGGCATGTTGATAAATGCTCCGGCATAGCAGCCCGCCACAATTGCAATTGACAACCACATGACGTGGAATCGGTAACCTTTTATCGTCTGGGACAGTGTCATGCCGGTCAATTTTCCATCAACATCACCGATTGCCTTGGGACGCTCAGCCGGCGTCGGTTCACGAAAAAGAAAATAGGCGACTGGTAGCGCGACCAGCAACGGAAGTAGCGCCATTATTGCGAACATATTGCGCCAACCGTATCCAGCAATTGCCCAAACGGCGATCTTCGGGATAATGAGAGCAGCGATGCTAGTGCCGAGCAACATGATGCCTAGAGCCAACCCTCTACGCCTGAAAAACCACAAGTTTATTGCCCTGCTCCACGTCACAGGCGTAGAGCCGATGCCAACAAGGCCAATGATGACCCAAAGTCCGTAATAAGTGTATAAAGTCGTCTGATCATTGCCTGTTGGAGTCAGTGCAATGGCCGCAAGCGCAATACCAAATGCGAATAGAGACCACAGGGCAACAGGTCTCACTCCGCAGCGATCCGCCATCCAGCCGAATAATGGAGCCAAGAAGGAAGCTATCAAACCATATATTGTGGCAGGGAATATGATCTCCGTGCGCGACCAGCCGAATTCAGCGCTTAGTGGCTCGACCGTAAAAGCGATAAGATTAAAAGGAATGGGAGACGCTCCGCAAGTCACTCCCAATAGAGCGGCCAATAGAACTGTCCAGCCAAGCGAAAACTCTCCCGGAGTACCGTTGGCAGACTTTTCTTCAGGTACCGTCATTTGCCTACACATTCCGATATGATGAAAAATAAGTAAGCGGCCGAATATGTATTGAACGTCCGGCCGCTCTGTTTAATTCTTTTAGAAATCAAAGCGCGCCTTCACCAACCACGAGCGAGGAGCATTGAGATATTCAACATTTGCTAATGTGGACGTGATTGTTTCCTTATCAAAGCAATTCCGGCACTCCGCAACCAACGACCAGCCCTGGTCACTCCTTAGTGTCAGGGTACCATTTACAAGCCATCGCGCTTCGGTTGCAGAGCCAGAAACTCGGGCCCCTTGACCAGTAAAGTTATTTTGGAATGTAGCTCCAGTCGAACTTGTTACATTTCCATCGTAAAATGTAACGTTGTTTGTACCCACCTCTAACCTATCGAGCCAGTTAGCGTTAACTGCAGGAGTAAGCGTCAACCCTCCGCCCAGATCAGCCTTATAGCTCGCACCGACGGACACGTTGAATTTAGGCGAACGAGTTGGCGATGCAACTGTTCCGTTAGCGGTCACAATACCTTGCCCGCACGCGGTTGCTTCAAGTGCACCGCCGCCTGGAATAAGTCCTGCTGCTAGTTGGGCTCGGCATAATGCAATACCCGTACCAACAGATTGGCCACCATAAATATTTGTCGCACGGTCGTTAAGGTCAACGATATATTTATCGTTCTGATAACCCACTGAAGCAAAAATGTTAAGATCGTCGACGGGCGCCGCATTAATTTCCAGTTCGATACCTTTGTTGCGATAATCAGCAAAGTTACTAGTAACAAATCCGATTGACCCATTAGCACGTGCAAATCCGGACGGTGTTTGCAGATCTTTGACGTCAAGCCAGTAAGCGTTCAGATTAACACGCAGCCTGCGGTCAAACAGCTCGGTTTTGGCGCCCGCTTCATAGCTCCATGCTTTTTCTGCATCAAATGGAGTTAGTTCACTGGCAGCAGTACCGCGTGCATTCCAACCACCCGATTTAAACCCGCGTGTTGCCGACGCATATAATAATAGGTCATTATTAGCCTGATAGTTAACCGCAAAACGCGGAGTCCAAATTTTAATATTCTGCTCGCGAGGTATTAACCGGCCATTAGGAGCAATTAGATTGACATTATCAAGGCAGGTGGGGCCTGTTATACCAGACTTACAAATCGCCCTGTTATCCGAAATGCCAAACCTCTTAGTCTCATCCGTATACCTGATACCAGCAGTCAGCTTAATCTGATCTGTTAAATTCAAATCGCCCTGAACATAACCTGCGTAAGCTTTGGTGGAGTTGCGAACTGTTCGGTCGGCGAGAATAAGAACCGTTGCGTTAGGATTTGCTAATGTTGGGATGCCTACACTGAAAACATCAGCCAGATCAGTGTAGTTACTCTCTTCAAAATAATATGCTCCTGCAACAAAGTCGAGCAAGCCATCGCCTAATGAAACATTAGCCTTTATTTCTTGTGAAAACTGACTGAATTCAGCTTCGTTTACAACGACAAATCCACCTTTTCCATAGCCAAGAACTGGAGGATTTGGAACATTGAGGCTAGGCAGATTTCGGCCATCTGCGAAATCAAGCGCATAGTCCTGTGTAGTGTAAACATAACCAGTAATTATATTAACGCTGAACTTACGATCACCAAGCTCAAGGTTGGAAGAGACAAAGTCCATGGTCGTGTCCACGCCAAGACCATACCCATCTTTCTCACCTGCCAAACGGCCGCCAAAATTACTATTTTTCGTGAGGCCCGTCGTTATGAAGCGACCATTACAATTCGTTGGATCAGCCGGATCGCAATCATAATTCACCAGATTTGCACTATCCGAAAAAGTATGAATATAGGATCCGGTCCACCTTGCATTCTCAGACAACTCGCCGCGCAGGCCAAGCCTTGCACCCCAGCCATCATTGTAGTTCAGCCTCTCACCTGTAAACGTATTTTTGGCATAGCCCCTGTCATTCTGGAAATAACCAGAAACCTTGACTGCAAAGCTGTCAGCAAGCGGCACATCTACAGAGCCACGCGCTGTATATTGTTGATAGGAACCGTAACCTACTTCACCATATCCACCCACACGATCTTCCGGCTCTTTCAAAAATACGGCAACCGCACCGCCAGTTGTGTTCCGGCCGAATAGTGTGCCTTGAGGTCCCCGCAGTACTTCGACACGGGCAACGTCAAACAGCGAAAGATTATTGGCGTTCTGACGTGACAGATAGATATCATCTAGATAGGTTCCGATTGGTGGATCGAACGTCGCAATCGACTCAGTGTTACCAAGCCCGCGCAGGTAATATGCGTTTGCTGAACCCAAGCCGGTATTGTTAATACCCACAAAATTGGGAACAAATTGCGTGACCTCAAGGGCATTGCTAACACCGCGCGTTTCAAGTTCGGCGGAGTCAAATGCGCTGATCGCAATCGGAATATTTTGCACATTTTCGCTACGCCGCTGAGCCGTTACGACGATTACGTTCAGGCCTCCCTCTTGGTCATTCTGCTCATCTGAACTTTGCTCTTGAGACGTACCGTCTGCGACTGTGTTCTCTGCCGCATATGCTGGGTGCGCGGCAATTAGGCCAAACAAGGCAGCGCCACTCAACCATATTTTTTTCCGTTTCATCAATCTCACTCCCTAATTCAATCAATAAATTTGTCCGGACAAGTTGCACGCAATATTTTTTTATGCAACAGGATATTTATGTTGGATCAGATATGACATGAACCATGTTGCTTTCGCGCATCAGAGGAGGGCCGAAAAATGACCGATGAGTTTTCCGTAGGCTATTACCAGATATTGGTTTTCCTCCATTTATTGCTCTTTGTTTTCTGGTTGGGCGCTGATGTCGGGGTTTTCATACTCGGCCAGCATTTTCGCAAACGGCAAAAATGGAGTCTGCCGCAAAGGCTTGCCTTGCTACAACTGCTGGTAAACGTCGATATCGTTCCTCGCTCTGCGTGGGCCCTCATGGTACCGCTTACATTGACGATGGTCGATGCAGGTGGCTGGTGGGAATTGCCCATCTGGGGTATCGGCCTGGCGTGGATCATAGGCGGGATTTGGCTCTGGCTGGTCTGGGATGCCCATATTCATGACCAGACAGAACGCGCGAAACGCGACAATAAAATCGAATCTGTCCTAAAAATTGGTTTGACTATTTTTTATCTCGGACTCGGCATTGTGTCTCTGGTTAATGGCGCTCCGTTGGCGCCGCTTTGGTTGGCTACAAAAGCTTTGATGTTCGGCCTGATTTTCGCGGCAGCGATTATGATCGACGTTGCATTCAAGCCCGTAGGCCCGATGCTGGGCACGCTCATCAGCGAAGGTTCGTCCGATGCAACAGAAATACCATTACGGCGCACAATGGATCGCACCCGTGTGTGGGTGTGGGTGGTTTACGCACTACTTTTAGGAACCGCATTCTTCGGCCACATCAAACCGTTTTGAACACGCTGATCCTGTTCTGCCGACGCAATCTAAACATCTGGCTAGATTTGTGTTTCGCGGAATGGGATCCCCCGATACTGTATTTTCTTACTATTCGAGGTTCTTGAAATGCACGACTTGAATGGTTTATTGCCACGACCCCAATCAAATATCGCGGTTATAGGGGCCTGCGGGGGTATTGGCAGCGATATCGTTAACAAACTTGTGGCTGCTGACTGTAACATCGTTGCGATCGATCTTGAAAAATCCATCAACGAAGCTCCCTCTGCTGCAGCTCACAGCCTATCCTTCGATGGGAGGGACCAAAATTCCATCAACCAAATGGCAAAGCTACTGAAGAAGGTGATGCCGCAGCTTGACGGTCTCGTTATTGCTTCGGGGTTCGCAGGACAAAGAATGCCGATTACAGACTGGACGGTTCAGGCGATCGACGAGATTTTCTCAGGCAACCTGCGCCTTATGACGCTATGCTTACGTGCACTTGTACCGCTCTTGCAACATGGTGATGCTGCCAGCGTGGTCCTGATAACCAGTGATATGGCCTATATTCCCCAGCCTGGTTATGCGCCATATGTCGCGGCCAAAGCTGGACTGGTTGCAATGGGACAAAGCGTGGCCAGGGAGGTTGCGCCGAACGTGCGAATAAACTTTGTGTCTCCCGGTGCGGTTGATACGCCGTTCCTGCGCGGTGGACGCGGCCGGACCTCGGACCCCGACGCGCCTTTACGGTTTGATATGGAAGAATATTTGGCAAAAATACCATTGGCCCGATTGGCCGTGGCTGAAGACGTAACCGGACCGGTCTTGTTTCTACTTGGTCCCGGTTCATCGTACATGACAGGAAACATCCTGCACGTCAGCGGCGGTGCATATATGGGTTAACGCCAGAACACCAATTGGCGACATATCCGTTCAATTCAGCACTAAAAATAATATTGGTGTACCTGTTCAGGAGGCCATATTTTTTGACAATCAGCCAAGTATCGAAGGGTGAAACCTCTGTAAGTCATCTGGCGGTGCTGCGCTGTTTGGGTTGCGTGGCACTGTCGTTGCCTATATCATAGTGGTCTGTGATAGGCTGCGCGGAACTTATATTAGACGGGCAGCACGCGGTAATCTGGTTGCATGGCCACCTCATCTGTCACTAATTGCCAACCTCCAACGCGACATCCGGTGCGCTATTGTCCATGTCCCGCCAGATACGCCACGCTCCATCGATGCCCCGGCGGTAGACCAGAAACGTGCGCCCATTTAGGTGGGTCAGTTTGCCATCCTGTGATATAATCCGCATTGCATATTTTGTTACCAGATAAGCACGATCCCCTTCTATCACCAGATTTTCGGGCTCGGACCGGAACGTGACTTCATTCCCAGAACGCCGGTTGCGGCCGAAGAAATCGACGGTCTCATCTGAACCCCGGAGCAGAGCGGAGCCGTTTGGCATAACCAACGCATCATCCTCGTAGAGAGCCCTTATCTTTTCGATCTCTCCTGCTTGATAATAGATAATCCAGCGCTCCCCATTGGAGAGAATGGCGGCCCGATCCGCATCCTGTGTTGGCGTCACGGTATTGCTTCGTGGGAGAGGGGCGACAGCGCATGCGTTAACGCATGCTGTAGCGGTCACGAGAAGAATTCCCTTGAGGACCGAGCGTGCGATGAGAGATCGACCGTCATTCATATCCAATTTCCTCTTACTAGGTTTAAACTGGCTTTAGAGCACCAAAAAAGCCGGCAGCAAGGATTGCGGTCCAATACATGAAGGCAACCCTTCTCGACGCGCGTATCGATTTTGCGAGTTGCATTTCGGCTTCGGCATTTGGCCCCTTCATCAAGGTCGCAAAAATGCCAGGCCAGCTATGCAGAAAATGACGAAGAACCAATCCGATAACAATCGCTGCACTGAAAATAATCAGCTTGATCGAATACCATTTTTGTCCTTCGCCAGCTTCAAAAGGCCCCATTCCCAACAAGGAAGTGGCTCCGACAACAAGCAATGACGGAATTAGGACGTAACGGGACCAATCTTCTAAATGACCGAATATTGATTTATTTTTCGCCATTTTGTCGCGAAAAGCGAAAAGCGTGATAGCAACCAAAATCGCCCATAATATCCAAACAACCGTTAAAATTACACCGCCATATGGCTGCAGTCCCCACAAATATCCCATATGAAGACCCAGCGGCAAAAGCGAGACAATGCCGATCCGCGCCAAGACATCGATCCGAAAAACTGTATCGAGATGTCTCAGTCGCTCGGGAGCAGTCAGCTCAGAATTGACCACCTTGTAAGAGGTCTGAAACACCCCCCATTCCCCGCCAAGCCAAAAAACCATTGCTAGGATATGGAAGTACCTCAGGATAGAGAGTTCGTGTAAGGCAAAAAACTCACTCATAGCGTTTCCTCAATTTTTGGCCTCTGATGCAAAAATTGATTTTATAACAAGGCCGATAACGGCCGGACGGATCAACTTCCCCATTAGACGTACAAGCTCGTGGCCCCCAATCTCCACAGTGCAGGGCATTGCGTTTGCCACGCCTGTTAAGATCAACCGCCCGCCCTCGGTTTTTGAACCGCGCACTTCTACGCCCAGCTTAATCGCAGGTGTTTTGACAAGCATGGCTTATGCCGCCGCTTCGAGGAGCGCCGATGGGGCAAGGGCGAGTGCGGAACGAGCGGCTCCGCGTCCGGTAATCATTGCTTCGGTGAGGTAAGAACCATTCTGATAGAGGTCGGAAATAAAAGAACCCAATTCTCCAGCTTCAAATAATCTTGGAATGAAATTTCCTTGAAAATCGAACACATGGCCTTGCATATTCCGTTTCGCGCCGCCGCCAGTACAGACAATCGCCGGTGTGATCGGAAGGGCATAAAATGGACCATTAGCGACCGGCAACAACGTATCAGCACTGCGCCCATGCACTTCATCTTGTCCGCCTGCGCAAGATGCGTTGTAACGCCTCACCTCTTGCTCAAATACGGATGGATCAACACCAATTTGCTGCGCCAGCGATACAAAATCGTTTGCTTTCTTGATGAAGCCAGATTCAACTTCCGCGCTATTGTCTTCGCTCCACGGCTCAGCGGTAACAACTGCACTCCACGTCATAACTTCGAGAACCAGCTTACCAGCCTGACGAGTGGTTTCGTCAAAAATCATGTAGACAGGATAAGCTTCGTTAAGGGGAACATCGACCCACCTGCCGTGCTTCTTTTCCTTATAGTGAGTTAGCTGAAGCTCGTTGGCCTCATTGTAGAAACGCCGCCCGGTATTATCGATATCGAACCAACTAAAAGCCGGGAGCATGAAGTTACGCAAATAAGCAGTTTCTTGATGCGGCAGCCGAATGCCCGGCCAGATACCGCCAGATTGGCCCTGATTCCGCAAATGCCACATTTCCGCGCCTGCCTTTTGAAGGATGCGGATGCCGTCGCCTTGGTTATACGGTGTGCCAAGAGGCGTTACGTTCGATAGTCCGTAATAGTCGCGCTGCATTTGTTTGTCAGATTCATAGCCGCCGACTGCCATGATGACGCCACGCTTGGCGCGGACTGCTTTGCGCTTTCCTTCATGGGTGACCCACGCACCGAATACTTCGAGCGTATCAGGATCTTGAATAAGGTCAACAAGCGGCGCTTCGAACCAAACAGGGATATTGCGCTTTTCGACATTGGCTTTGAGCGCCAACCAGACGCCTGAAGGAATAGGAAGGATTGTTGAGGTATAAGCGACCGCGTCGCGTGCACCAAACTCTGGAAACTCAAGAACCGCATCGCGCTCACTAAAGCCTGTGCCTCGCAGGAATTCAGCGCCAGCATCTTGCGCAATTTTCTGAATCCACGGTTCAAGATTGACCATCTTGTCAGCCCACTCGTCCAGAAACTCTTCCGTAACGGGATTGGCTTCGCTCATTTTTCTCTGATAATCTTTTAGCGCTTCCTTGTTCTTTGAAATTAATAATGACTGACCGGAGACGCGGCAATTTCCGCCAGCAAATTCTTCCGGCGCTTTTTCGACAACCAAGATTTTTGCGTCAGGCTCAATATCGTAAGCTTCGATGGCAGCAGAGGCTCCAGCGCACCCATAACCGCAAATCAATACATCGACAGTTTCATTCCACCGTGTGACACTCTTAAGGCTAGCCATAACCGATCTCCGCAGTAAATTAATTTTTGTTAAAGTCTATTTAAACGCTATCCGACGCGGACATAACAAATGGTTGTCAAAAACCACAAACTCTGGTTGTGGTAGGTTATGGAACACCGACAACTTTTTCACTTTCTTGCAGTCCTTGATTCAGGCAGCCTGACTGCAGCATCTCAGCGAGTAGGGGTTACACAGCAGGCGCTTTCAAAGAGTTTGTCTCGGCTTGAAAGCGAGCTTGGTGGCAAGTTGTTCGAGCGCGAAATTCGCGGCATGACGGCAACGAGGCTGGGCAAATCAATTTCTGAATATGCTCGTGACATTATTGCAAGCGCCGGAAAGCTTCGCCACACGGCTCAAGCTGAACTAGGGCTGGAGCGCGGCAGGATCGTTATTGGACTGAGTCCGATTTCAGCCGCCAGCTTACTCGGTGAACGGCTTACGCAATTTGCATATAATTATCCCAATGTGCGGATCGATGTGGAAGGAGGAATAGACCGTGACTTCGTCGCCGCGCTTCATCGCGGCGAACTGGACATCGCACTGTCCTCACAGGTTGGTGGACAATATGATGGAATTCTTTTGGAACAGGTTTTCAGCGAGCCTTGGGGAGTCGGGGGTTGCGTGAACAACCAAGCATTGCAAAATGCACAATCCTTTGCCGATCTCGTGGACAAAAAATGGATTATCGGCCGCAATACTGACCTACTGGATGACATTATCGCCGAAACATTCTCGAATGCCGGACTGCCAATGCCCAAACCCGGAATCATGACAACATCGGTATTGTTTTCGCTCCATGCACTTTCGCAGTCAGATTTCCTCGCAATTTTGCCACAGTCACTTTGCCGTGACTATAATGGTATATTATGGAGAGACCTGAGCGATGGTGCGTGGATTAGTCCCATTTACATGATGCGACGCAAACGTGCGCATATGGATGAGCTTGTCAGCGTGTTACTGCGAGAACTAAAAGGCTGATCTAAGCTAGCTTACCAAGGTTTGCCGCCGACCCAGCTACCAGCGGTAACGCCCACGCGATGTATCGCAATTGATTCCCAAATATCAGAGTTATAATATGGGTCGCCTTCGATAAACGTGCGGGCATCAGCCAAATCATCTGCGCTTATGACGAGCATGGAGCCTGCAAAGCCACCGTGTTCGTCGTGCAAGGGACAAGCTATTGAAATACGATCAAATACTTCATCCATGTGCGCGAGGTGAGCCTTAAGGTTCGCCATGCGTTTTTCTTTTGAATTTGGTTTGTCGCGACAATTGATTGCGTAAAGAATAGCCATAATACGAATATCTCCTATGTCTTTGTCTGATTATTAACTGGGAATTCGAGCACACCGGGGTTCATAAGCCCTTGCGGATCGAGATGGTTTTTGAGCGCCAATAGCAGCGCGCGCGGTTCATCCGATAACGCAGAAAGAAAAGGATAGACCCGTCCGATTTGGTTTGAAGCCGCCGCAAAGTCACGAAACAACTGGACTGTTTTTTGACGCAATAAATTGACAAGTTCGCGTGCCTCTGGATTGGCATCTGGCTCTACATATTTACGCACATGTGACGGATCCGGTGCATCCCGGTGCAGCGGAAGCCAAGCGTCTTTCCAATGGAATACCGGCTCAAAGCTGTAACAATGGTTCGAAAGCGCCGAAGCCAGTTTTGTCAGGCGTACGCCCTTTGATTTCATTTCATCAGCAAACGGTTCGATCATTGTATTGAAAGTTGCCAAGAGCCTCTGCGTATCAGAAAGAGCAACCTTTGCGTTGAGTGCTGCCCATCTTCCGCCGTTCGGCCCCATAACACCATTGAGATTGGCGAATGGATCGGCTCGTGCAGCCATGGGAATGGTCGCAGTGATTTGTTTGCCACCGGCCGCTTTTTGTATTTGGATGATGGATTCCATATCCGCAGCTACAGCTTCGCGTGATAGGCCTGCCGCAGCGACGTGGACCGAATAAGTTCCCTTTGGAATAACCGAAACTCCAGCCTTGCCCATAGCGACCAACGACTTCGCTGCTGCCAAAGGATTATCGGCATACCTAGCTACCGCCCTGGCTGAGCGGAGCATCTCGACTGCATCAATGTCGAGATGATCGGTCACCTCCGGGTCCATCACATATGCCTCTTCAGCCACTCCTGCACGAGCAAGCACGCATAGCGCATCGCTCGCAGCCTCAAGTGTTGGATATGCAAAGCTGGCGTAATCAAACCGCGCTGGCATACGTATCAGGCGAAGCGTCGTACGCAGCTTTAAACCCAACGTGCCTCCATCATGCACGAACAAACCCGTAAGATCGGGACCAAAGCTTCGGAGAAAACTTTTGCCTTCAATCTTAAGTGCGCCCTGCCCTGTGCGAAGCACAGACCCGTTGGCACAGATGACATCTATGCCGAGGACCATATCTGCCGCAGAGCCGTATCGTGCCGAGCCAAAAAAAAGTGCTCCGTGACTCAGTCCACCACCAACCGTCGCGCCCTTGCCAGAAAATGTTCCGAAAAACGGTAGCCTCAGCTTATGTTTTGCGAGCGCGTCGTATATTTGCTTCCATGTAACGCCGCATTCGACCGTTATCGTCATGTCGTCCGGTCTGATATCGATGATGCGATTTAACGCTGCAGTATCTATCAGCACAGTCCGGCCAGATTGCGGTATATATGCTGCCGTGTAGCTCAGTCCGCCGCCGCGAGGTGCAATAGCATAGCGATGCCTAGAAATTTCGGCTATTGCATTCGGAAGAGTATCAGCAACTGTCGGCCTCAATATTATGGTTGGTGCACATCCAATTTCGTGAATATCGTAACGTGCATCATTAAGCTTTTGCTCCTCGACAATGACTGCATCAGCGCCACAAATTTCTCGCAGCCGCTCGACTAGTTCTGCATTCATTATACCGGCTTCCAAATGCTAACGATCACAACTGCCGCGATAAAAATCCATAAGAGAGCGAGAACTGACGTTGCTTTTACATAAGTGCGTTTGATGACATCATTACCCGCATGGGTAACGCCTTCGGTTGCCATGATTTTCCATGTCCGAAAGTGTTCAATGAGCGCGAATCTGATCCCAACGCCGCATAAAATTATACCCGCAAAAAGACCGAATTTCACTCTCATCCATAAAGGCGTAGGCCAACTGCCGCCGATCAACGGAAAAGCTAGCGCAAGAAAAAACGCGATCAACATGTAGCGAGAAGCACGGTCTACGGTTGCAAATACCATACCCATATTTTTGTGGCGCAAGCGATGTACCAATTCCACAAAACCGAGCCAGAGGAACATAATTATGCATGCAGCCCAGAAAGCCACGTCGCCACCTGGAATAAAACCATATGAGATCGCCAACATAAAGCCGAGACCGGCTTGCAGCACCAAGGCGTAGCGCACGTGCTGATCCACGTGCATCACGTGATCCATTAAGCGCGCGCGCTCACCAAAAGGCATGTCGCCGCTGTAGCTCACGTATTTATAGGTAGAATTGATGACGAGTTCAGAGCCAAGCCAGTAACCAAGTACTGCAATATGTGCGACTAGAAGCCAGGCTGTCATGCTCCGTTATGCCGGACGTGGTTGAGTGAGGCTAGTTCGTAACGAGTCTGCATATACCCGCCGACGGCAGCTTTCAGCAGAATGTAGTGGCCATCGGTCGTGCACCACAGGTCATATTCTGGATGCTCCTCTAGCAAGCCGGGCACGTCGGGAAAGGAAAATTTATACGCTTCAAACCCTCCCGCCTCAACTTCTATTTCTTCGCGACCATGATATTGGATTGCCAGTTTTATGGGAAAAAACATAGGCCCAGTCGCTCCCCGATGATCGGGAGAGGAGAGATACATATGCTCGACCAGCTGAATACCGGGGCCCTTGGACATATCGAAAAGGCTTAGCAGAAAACCATCATTGATTATCGCGTGATTGCCGAAGGCGACCAGCGGGATGTCAAGTTCCATGCGTTGAGATATCCGCCCTTCGATGGTCGTCATTGCTTCACATTCAGCAATATTCTTGCCGAAACGAAACCACCCACTACCTCGGAATTTGCCATCCACAGCGATACGCACGAAACTGTCCTTTGGTCTGCCGTCGGGACCGATCCGTTGATTGACATCGCGCACAACGGCTGGCGCATCGTCGATTTCTGCATGGGCAGCGAGGATACGCGATCCGTCTCTGTGGATATCGATCCGAAAACTTTCGCGGCCTCGCTCTGCGCCGCGCCTTCCCTCTTCATTACTAGTGTAGCGAAGTTCGCCTGTGAAAGTCTCTAACACTCCGCCCATGACACAATCCTTTCGCCTCTACTTAGCCCAGCCTTCACCAGCAGTTCCCAGCTGGAGCGCGCGGATTTCGTCTATGCCACTTGGCGGTACGAGCCACATCGGCATGTCCGCCCTTGCCCATGCGAGTAGCTTGACGGGAAACTGGCTTTCATTCTCGACGCGCCAAGAAACCAAATGGTATATTGCTTTTCCCGTTCCAGCCCACGGCGGAAGCGCGCCATAGCGCTGCCAGCTCATTTGGTAGGGTTCATCGATTTTATCGCCTTTGTGCAAGAAGAAATCATAATTTTCCCAAGCTTCATACCGAGATCCGTTCGGCAGTGGGAAATCAAGAAAAATCGGGGCGGTTACAACCAAAGTGTCGCGACCCAACCACCGCATTCCCATACCGTCTTTCATTTTTATCTGCTGGATCGCGTCACCTGCTCCCTGTTCGACATCACCGAAAATCATGCTATTTTCAAAACGGTAGGTGATCATCTGGTACGGGTAAGCGATCGGAGCTACTCGCTTGCCATTATATTCCGTTAGTATTTCATCTGTCACTGGATCGGTATATGCAAAGGTCTTGCGCGTCAGGTGAATGATAGCCCCCCCCTTTTTGCTCGGCCAGATAACACGAGAACTATCAAATCCGACCATGCCGAAAAGTTTTTTGCCTGTAGGGTATTCAAACACGCCGCCACTAGCGATCCAGTGGACAGGCGTTCCGGTTCCCGCTCTTGCATCGACCCAGAGACGAAGCTCCTCCGAAACACCCTCACGGACAGAATTCTGCTTAATTTTTTGCCCGTCTTCAGCGATCACGGGTCTGGCTAGTAAGGAAATGATGAAGCCGGTCAGCAACAAGCCGACGATTGCACCACGCATAGCCTACTCCTTTTGATCGAAATCTTCTTCATTAGACATCCTCAAAAACAACTAGCCAATCTGTCCGGACATTGTCTAACAACTTAAATGCAATTATCGACAACCAAAAGTGATGACGCAGTTTAATTGAACGCAAATAATTATCCATAGGCAATGAGGGGCCGTGACCGGCCAGATGATTATTGCACGGCGGTAAATATGCCGAAGCTCGGACGCGTATTAAGAATGAAGGTTGGCCTATGCTGTCCGTCGTTATAACATTTGGTACTGATGACAGAGGTGGCCTGAAGAATTTGGACCATGGGATAAGTGGACATTCTGCCTGACAGCGGCGATTATTGCCGCGCATCAGGAGGTAGTAATGACGAAGCGTACACGCCGGAACCACAGCCCGGCATTTAAGGCGAAGGTCGCCTTGGCAGCGATCAAGAGGGGCAGGACGCTGCCGATTTGGCCCAGCAGTTTGATGTTCATCCTAACCAGATTACAAATTGGAAGGCGCAACTTCTGGAGGGCGTGCCATCGGTGTTCGGCTCTGAACGGACAGGAGCGTCATCGTCGCCAGCGATAGATTTGAAGACCTTGCACGCAAAGATCGGTGAGCTGACGCTGGAAAATGATTTTTTAGAAAGCGCGCTCAGCAAGTCGGGCATGCTGAGCGCAAAGCGATGATCGACCGTACCCATGAGCTGGCATTGACGCGACAGGCAAGGTTGCTGGGGTTGAGCCGAAGCAGCTTGTATTACCAGCCCTGTCCGGTGTCGCAGGCAGATCTGGATATCATGCGCAGGATCGATGCACTTCATCTCGATTATCCGTTTGCCGGCAGCCGGATGCTGCGTGACCTGTT